>JACQCL010000170.1 GCA_016201645.1 Candidatus Rokuibacteriota bacterium | reverse complement strand
TCGCTCCCCGGCCAGATGCGCCCCCAAGGTCGGGCTTGACTCCGCCGTCATCCGCGCTGTATCAGGGAGTGAGCGGATGAGAGGCTTCGCGGCTCCCCCCGTGGAGAACGACAGGCCCGGACCACGCCCGAGAATCGCCTTTATCTTGACTAGGCTCTGGGACTTGGCTGCTTATGACAAGCAGGAGTGGCGTGTAGTCCAGGTCAGGTCAGGAAAAGCAACCAATCGAGATTGGGAACGTTTAGGGGATGCGGTCGCGCCTCCAAATACGTGGAACTATCTCTATGAGGCAGGACAGTTCTTCTTGGTGGAAGGAAAAGAGTGAGATTATCCCCGTCTGGATATTATAAGTTTTGCAATCTCTGCGGGGGCGAATTTGGGGGACTCCCCGGCGCTCGAAAGTATATTTACCATCTTCGGCATGGAGGATGTGGGACGTACTACGGACACGACCAAGACCGATTGGGTTGGAACTTTCAATGTTGGTTATGGAATGTTACAGCATGGGAGCGTGAGCTGGTTGGAGACGAAGAATGGTCAGTCCTCTCCAAGTGATCCGGTGATAAAAAAACTTGCCGGAGAGCAATCTAGCCATTGTTGGGATGGAACGTGTGGGGTATGTCCAGGCGGGATTTGCGGGTTCTGCAAAGGGACAGGTTGGATAAATGGATGGGATGATTATGCGAAAGCGACTGCCAAGGAAAGTTAACTTTGGGGGAGGCTGCGTCGTGAAGGTTATTCTGTATTAGGGAGTGAGCGGATGAGAGGCTTCGCGGCTCCCCCCGTGGAGAACGACAGGCCCGGGCCACGCCCGAGAAGGGCCTTTTCGATGGAGCAGAGCTGCGGCAGTAGGCGTGCAGCGGATGGCTGCTAGCGCGGTTGACTGAGAATCTTCCGCACTTCAAGGAAGGTAGCGGTGCCGACTCCCTCGACGCGTTCGAGAATCCGGAAGATCCGGTAGGTGATGTACCCTAACACCACCCCTAATGCCACGACCTCGAATCCCACTAAGGCGAGCATCGCGGCCAAAAACCCGTGCTCAGTCATCTTATCCCGAATTGTCGTACGGTCCGATCCGAGTGTCAACGTCCGGAATTGGAGACACGTCAGGGACGGGCGAAGGGGTGGGGCAGGCATCCCGGGGTTGAAGGCGGCCGGCCGGGCTCGGGCTGCTCGTGGGGGTGGCCGCACTCGGGGCAGGACATGAAGCTCTGGAACTTTTCCAGGTAATTCAGGTAGGTGTTTACATACTCCGCGTGGCTCCACACGAGCGGTGAGACGGAGAGCGGCAGTCCCGATCGGGGGTGAATCTGCTCGGCCAGAACCCCAGAGGGCAGGGCATGTGCCGCCACCCATTCCAGGATCTCCCGAGCCGGCCTGAGCTCCTCGAGGGTGGTGGCCCGGGCGACGTAGTATTGGGCCAGCCAGAGCGTGCAGATGAACCAGGGATTGCCGGGCACGGCGGGGCTGGCGGGCTCGACCGCCTGGTAGCGGTCACCTTCGTAGCGGGCTACGCCTCCCACCGGCGTCTTTGTCTGGAGGGTGCGGGCCACGGCGTCCATCGTCCCGACCACCTTCGGATCCCGCGGGTCGTAGGCCCCGAACGCGAAGCAGCCGTAGAGGCTCGCGTCCACCGTCAGGTCCACATCGAAGCCGTCCCCGACCGGCGAGATCATTCGGGCGAAGCGGCCGCTCTTCTCGTGCCAGAGGTAAGTGTCCATCCCCTTCTTGATCTCTCCCGCCGCTCCCTCATAGTGCTCGGCCCGGTCTAGCTCGCCGAAGGCGCGGGCGAAGGCGGCCGCGGCCCTGAGCCCCCCGTGAACGGCCCCCGTGGTGAAGGTCAGGACGCCCTGCCGCTCTTCCCAGAGGTCGTAGGAGGGCAGCGGGAGCCCGGTCGCCTGATCCCGGTACATGACCATGAACTCGGCTGCCCGGGTGATCAGCGGGCGGTAGAGGATCTTGATGAACTCGGTGTTTCGGAACCGAGCGTAGTGATGCCAGAGCGCCCAGATGACGAGCGCGGTCTCGTCCTCCTGGATCGGGATCTGGGGCTGCCCCTCTTTGACCCACGGGTGCCATGAGGAGGCCAGCGAGCCATCGGGGTTATATTTGTGGAGGAAATATCCCTCCTCGCGGACGATCTCCCGGCAGAAGAAGAAGAAGCGCTTCGTCAGCTCGAAGTATCCGGCCCGGTCCAGCGCGTAGGCCACGAGCGCCCCGTCCCGGGGCCAGAGGTAGCTGTAGGTGTCCCGCCCGCGCTGAAGCGTCTCCGAGTCGATGGCCGCCACGACGGCGCCGTGGTTGTCAATGTGGGTGCGGATCGTGAGAAGGCTCCGCCGGTAGAGCCGGTGGCAGGTCTCGGGGAGGTCGGATTTCCCGCCGCTCCCCGCGCACCGCGTCCAGAGGTTCCAGTAAGCGGCGGTCCGGGAGAGCAGCAGCTCGGGCGTTTTCTCCATGGTGAGCTGGTTCAGGATCCGGACCTCCCGGTGGGTCTGCCCCGCGGCGATCCAGTAGTAGCACTCGCCCTGCCCGCCGGGCGGGAGCGACAGTGACGTCCCGATGGTGGAATCCACCGACCCCTCAGCGATCGGGTTACCCCCGAGCACCCCGTCCTCGGCGTCCCGCCAGGTTCCCTCGAAGCCGTCGTAGGCCTTCACGCCGGTAGCATACTGCTCCACCCCCGCGACGCCGCGGACCGACAGGTTGACGAGGAAGTACCGCTGCCGCTTGTAGTGGATCACGCACCTGAGGCGCGGGTCGTAGAGCGCCGTATCGCCGATGTCGGTGCCTGCGATGCGGAAGTCGTGATGGAAGAAGAGGCGGACCTCTCGTCGCGTCTGTCGCTGGTTCGAGACCGTGATGCGCCGGATGTACACGTTCTCGTGGAAATCCACCGCGTCGTGGCACTCGAGGCCGAGGCCGAGCCCGTCGTGGCGCGCGGTGACCCGGGTCACGAGGGCGTCGTCCTGATAGTCCATGGCGAGGTCCCACTCCTCGCCGACCCACGAGAACTGACCGTCCGCCCAGACGCCGAAGCGAAAGGGGAAGTTGACGACGTGGTTCTCCCCGCCGATGGTGGGGTAGAAGAGGTCCCGGATCTGGTAGGTTCGGTCGAACCCGACCAGCAGGGTGCCGTTAGCGAGGGGGATGTCGCGCGGCACCCTTAACTCTTGAGGTATTTGGCGAAGAAATCGAGCGTCCGCCGCCAGGCATCCTGGGCCTC
>JACQCL010000041.1 GCA_016201645.1 Candidatus Rokuibacteriota bacterium | reverse complement strand
CTGTCGGATCTCCGCGAATCGGGCGCGCTCGAGCAGGACGCCGATCTCATCATCTTTCTCTACCGGCCGGAGCGGTACAAAGAGCAGAGCGAGATCCCCCTCGATCAGCAGCGGCTGGCGGAGGTTATCGTGGGCAAGCAGCGGAACGGCCCGACGGATACCGTCCGCCTGACGTTCATTCCCGAGTACGCCAGCTTCGAGAATCGAGTCGAATCGGAGCGCCAGCCGTACTGAGGCGGCGTCCCCCTCGCCCTCCCCAGCCGGGCCCTGGCGGATTTGCAGATGAGGGACGAGGCGGGTATCATCTAGCGCCGTGGCAACGACGGTGATCCTGAGGGGAACCGGAGCCTATTCTCCCGTTCCCCTTTGTTTTTCAGCCGGGGGAGATGCGTGAAACCCAACTGGCTCAAGCGGCTGCTTGTGGGCGCACCGATGCCGTTGGCGCGCGCCCACCACGAGCGCCTCTCCAAGACGACGGCGCTTGCGGTCTTCTCCTCCGACGCCCTGTCGTCGGTGGCCTACGCCACGGAAGAGATCCTGTTCGTCCTGGTGCTGGCCGGCGCCGCCGCCATGCAGCTGGCCACGCCGGTCTCGTTCGCGATTGCCGGGCTGCTGGTCATCGTGGCGGTCTCCTATCAGCAAACGATCCATGCCTATCCCAGCGGCGGCGGGGCGTACATCGTCGCCCGGGCCAATCTGGGGACACTTCCAGGCCTGGTCGCTGCCGCGGCGCTGTTGACCGATTACGTTCTGACGGTCTCGGTGTCGGTCGCCGCCGGTGTCGCGGCCGTCACGTCGGCGATCCCGGCGGTGATCCCCTACAGGGTCAGCCTGGGCGTCGCCTGCATCGCGGCCATCGCCTTCGCCAACCTTCGGGGAGTGAGGGAGTCAGGCCGAGTCTTCGCGGTCCCGACGTATCTCTTCATCGCCACGTTCGCGATCCTCGTTGTCGGCGGGTTGTTCCGGCTGCTCTGGGGTGAGGTTCAGCCGCTGAGCGCCCGTCCGCTGCAGGCGGCCGCGCCGCTCACGTGGTTTCTGGTCCTGCGCGCTTTCTCCTCGGGCTGTGTCGCGCTGACAGGGACTGAGACCATCTCGAACGGGATTCCGGCCTTTAAGCCACCGGAGTCCCGCAATGCGGCAATCACCCTGGGATGGATGGCGTTCATTCTGGCCAGCCTGTTCCTGGGAATTACGGTCCTGGCGTCGGCGCTGGGTGCGGTTCCGGTTCAGGAAGAGACGGTGGTCTCCCAGATCGCTCGCGGCCTCTACGGCACCGGCCTCTTCTACTACCTTGTCCAGGCCTCGACGGCCATGATCCTGGTCCTGGCCGCTAACAGCTCTTTTGCCGGCTTCCCCCGCCTGTCCTCCATTCTCGCCCGGGACCGCTACGCCCCGCGCCAGTTCGCGACCCAGGGCGACCGGCTGGTCTTCTCCAACGGCGTCTTGATCCTGGGCGGGCTGGCCGCCCTCCTGATCGTCCTCTTCCGGGGCGAGACCCATGCACTGATCCCGCTGTACGCGGTGGGCGTCTTCATCTCGTTCACGCTGTCGCAGGCAGGCATGGTCCGCCACTGGCTGGCGGGGCGGGGGCCTGGCTGGACCTGGCGGTTGGCGATCAACGGCGTCGGCGCCACGGTGACGGGGGTGGTGACGCTCGTCATCGCCGTCAGCAAGTTCACCCACGGCGCGTGGATCATAGTGTTGGTCATTCCGTTGCTCGTCATGGCGTGTCTGACCATCCATCGCCACTACATGGAGGTGGCCAACCAACTCTCGCTCGAGGAGTACGGAGACCCGCCCGTGATCAGCCGCCACACTGTCCTCGTTCCCGTGGGCGATCTTCACAGGGGAGTGGTGCGGGCGCTCCAGTACGCCAAGAGCCTCTCCCCGGATGCGAGAGCCGTCTTCGTGGAGACGGATCCCGCGCGGACGCGAAAGCTCGAAGAGAAGTGGCAGAAGTGGGGGTGCGGCGTGCCGCTGGTGGTGCTGACCTCGCCCTATCGCTCCCTCCTGGGCCCATTTTTGGAATATCTGGACCACGTGCAGAATCAGCGGGAGAACCACATGGTGACCATCGTGCTGCCGGAGTTCATCCCGGCCCGGTGGTGGCAGCACCTGTTGCACAACCAGACCGCCCTCCTCATCAAAGGGGCGCTGCTCTTCCGGCAGAACGTCGTCGTCACCGACGTGCCTTACCACCTGAAGCGCTGACGCGATCCCTCTGGTACACTTGGTGATCGCCCGAGCCTCACGGCGCCGATCCGATGAACATCCAACTGATGCCCGAGGGTCCCCTCGACGTTCTTCACACGCTCGCCCGCTATCGGATTTGGGGGGAGGATCCCGCCAACAGGCTCGGTGCCGGAGTGTTTCGACGAGTCCTCCTGCTGGACAGGAAACTCTACGGCTACGCGCTGCGCTGGTCCGGACCCCCGGACGACGCGCGGCTCACCATCACGGTTCCCCACTCGCGATCTGAGCGGGTTAGAGAGTCGGTGTGTGCCGAGGTGCGGCGCCTTCTCTTCCTGGAGGCCGACCTCGCCGGCTTCTATCGGACGGCGAAAGCTGATCGAGTCCTCCAGGGCCTGATCGGCCCGTTCTACGGCATGCGCCCCACCTTGGCGGCGACGCCCTTCGAGATGCTGGTGGGTGCCATCACCGCGCAACAGGTCAACCTCTCGTTCGCCATGACGACGCGCGCGCGGCTCGTCCGCCGGTTCGGTTGCCCGGTTCAGGTGGAGGGCGAAACCGTCTACGCCTTTCCCGCTCCCGAGGCGCTGGCCCGGGCGATGGTGCGCGGTCTTTGCCGGATGCAGTTCTCGACGCGAAAGGCCGAGTACATCATCGGGCTGGCCCGCCGGGTGTCGCGCGGGGAGCTTGTCTTCGAGCAATTGGCATCTCTCTCCAATGAGAGTACCAGAATTTGGCCGTGCACTATCTCCTGGCCGGGCATCGGCGGCTCAGCGCCAGAGCGGGGGACCGCGCGTGAGCCGGCGGGACTCCCGGCGTGGCATCGTGATCGCGGGCGTCATGCTGGCCCTCTTTCTGGCGGCGATGGAGTCCACGGTGGTGGCTACCGCCATGCCGACGGTGGTGTCCAGCCTCGGGGGAATTCGGATCTACTCCTGGGTGTTTTCGGCGTTCCTCCTCACCGGCACCGTCAGCATGCCTCTCTGGGGGCGATTATCCGATCTGCTCGGAAGGCGCCCAACCTACCTCGCGGGCATCTGCATCTTCCTCCTGGGCTCGGGGCTGTCTGGACTCTCCCAGAGCATGGCTCAGCTCATCGCCTTCCGGGCGCTCCAGGGCCTCGGTGCCGGCTCGCTCATCACGCTGGGCATGACCCTGGCCGGCGACCTCTACGGGCTCGAGCGACGGGCGAAGATGCAAGGCTACTTCTCCGGGATGTGGGGGCTTGCCTCCCTCATCGGCCCCCCGCTCGGCGGGCTCCTCTCCGACTATGTGTCCTGGCGGTGGGTCTTCTACATCAACCTCCCGTTCGGCGCGCTGGCCGCTCTCGCCATCTGGTGGGGCCTTGTGGAGCCCGTGGGGCGTCGCCGGTCTGTGTCCATTGACTTCGTGGGGAGCGGGCTCTTCACCGTGGCGATCGCTTCTCTCCTCGTGGGGCTGACTCAGGGCGGCAGCGTCGCGTCGTGGTGGACGCCCGCCGTCCTGGCTCCCCTGGCCGTGACCGCCCTCTGCCTCCTCGGCTTCGTGGGCGTCGAACGACGGGTCGTGGACCCGTTGATCCCACTCGACCTCTTCAAGAACCCCATGGTGCGGGCCGGCACGGTCACCGGGTTCCTGGCGGGGATGGCGATGTTCGGCGCCATCTCCTACATCCCGCTCTATCTCCAAGCCGTCGTCGGGGCGACCGCTACGCAGGCGGGGTTCGTCCTGACCCCGTTCATCCTCGGGTGGGTGACCCTTTCAATCGTGAGTGCCCGTCTCGTCCTCCGCGTTGGATACCGCGGAATCGTCATGGCGGGGATGGCGAGCCTGACGTTCGCCTTCGTGCTGCTGTCGTCGTGGGACCAGACCCTCACCCGCGTCGCGGCGGTGCAGGGCGTGCTCCTCGCCGGCGTCGGCATGGGGATGGTGATGGTGCCGATGCTCATCGCCGTCCAGAACGCGGTGCCGAAGCGCGACCTCGGGGTGGCGACCTCCACGGTCCAGTTTTCGAGAAGCATCGGCGGAGCGGTGGGGGTGGCGGTTATGGGGGCGGGGATGGCCCATCGCCTCCAGACCGAACTGCTCAGCGTTCTGGCGGCCTCGGTAGCGGGCACGCCCCTCGGGGATCAGATCCGGCAGCTCGCAAGCCAGCCGGATCTCATCATCAACCCGCTGACCCGGGATGCGCTCGCGCCAGCGGTCCTGGCCCAGATTCGGCTCGCGCTGGCCCACGCTCTCCACGCGGTCTTCGTGGTGGGGCTGGTCGTCTGCCTCGTGGCGCTGGTCTCGTCGTTGTTGGTCCCGGCCGGCCGCGCGCGGGATCTCGCGCGGGCCGAGGAGGTGGCGCCCACGCCCGGCGCGTAGCGGGTTCTTCCATTCCCAAGGAGGCGACAGTGTCCCACGACGTGCCGCTGCTCGAACGCCTCGCCCAGCTCCCCGCTGTGCCCGTCGCTCACATCCTGTCGCTCCTCGAGCGAATGGGGCGCCCGGACCAAGATCCGCTGCTCGCCCGTCTCGTGGGCGTGGACGAGGAAGGCGAGCGCGTGATCTCCCCGCTGGTCGCGGCGGTGGTCCAGCATCTTCAGCGCGATCCGGAATCGACGTGCTATCAGGCGATGATCGAGGCCCTGACAGGAATTTGGAACGCTGCGGTACGCGCCGCCGCCGTCGCGCACCTGCGTGCGGCCGGCCTGCCGCCGGACGATCTTCTCCTGCGTCTCGGGGCGCTTTCCCCGACGTTGGGGTTCGCCGCCGAGCGCCGGGAGTGGGTCCGCGAGTGGCTCGCCGACCCGGTCACCCACGACACCGCGCTGGTCGAGCAGTGCCTCGTACGCCTCCTCTTGGCCGTGCGCGGGATGGCCGAGGCCCGGGCGGCCGCGCTGACGGAATCCGGCCCCCTCTGAGCGCCGCCACGCGCTGAGATGTGACGGAGGGCCCGCCCCAGGCGAAGGAAGGAGCAAAGCATGGGACACCTGCATGAGAAGAACGCCGAGAGGAAACGAGTCAACGGGCTGGTGCTGAAATCCCCGATGAAGGTCTTCGGGGCCTTCAGGGAGCTGGGCCAGAAAGTCTTCGCGGACGGCGCGCTCTCGAAGAAGCAAAAGGAGCTGACGGCGCTGGCGGTGGCCATTTCGCAGAACTGTTTCGACTGAATCGAGCATCGGGTCGAGGAGGTCCTCGGCTTGGGAGCGACAGCGCAGGAGATCGCCGAGACGCTGGACATCGGGCTCCTGATGGGCGGGACGCTCGCCGCCAAATCGGTGCGCCACGCCTTTTGGGTGATGGAGCAGCTCAAGAGCGAGAAGTAATCGCATGTCCTCAGGGAGGATTCCCTCATGGCCGCGATTCCCGAGGCCTATAAGGATCTTTTCCAGAAAAGGGCGTTTGCCCATCTGGCGACGATCGGCGCCGACGGTAGCCCCCAGGTGACGCCGGTCTGGGTGGACTTCGACGGCACTCATGTCCGCTTCAACACCGCCAAGGGGCGGGTGAAGGACAAAAATCTCCGTCGGAACCCCAGGGTGGCGCTCGCGATCCAGGATCCGGACAATCCCTACCGGTACATTCAGGTCAGGGGGCGGGTGGCCGAGATCACGGAGCAGGGGGCCGACGCCCACATTGATCTGCTCACGAAGAAGTACCTGCACCAGGACAAGTACCCGTTCCGCCGGGCGGGCGAGGTTCGCGTGGTCTTCAAGATCCTCCCGGAAAAAGTCCAGACCGTCGGGTGAGCGGGGCGGTGCGGGCCGAACCCTATGTGAGCAGCGTGACGGAGGCCGAGCTCCGCCGGGAGCGGGCGAAGGCTCGGGTTCTCCGCCAGAGTCAATGGTGGAAGCGGCGCCGTGCGGCCGGTCGCTGCCACTACTGCGGGCGTCAGGTGGGCTCCCGCAAGCTGACAATGGACCACATCGTCCCTCTCATCCGCGGGGGCCGCTCGAGCCGCGGCAACGTCGCGCCCGCCTGCAAGGAGTGCAACACCAAAAAGAAGTCCCTCCTTCCCGTCGAGTGGGAAGAGTACCTCCGGCGTCTGGGCGAGAGCCGGGACGCCTGAGGCGCGTGCCGGCGGCTCGGGCGTCGGCAGGCTGAGCTTCATGGCGTAAATAGATCCATCAGGTCGTCAGTCTAACGCTCGCGGAGGTGACTCTATGTCCCGAATGACATCGCTCGTGCTTGTCGTGGCACTGGGAGTCGTCGGCTGCGCGAGCACGCAGAGCCCGGTTCTCTATCCGAACACCCATCTGCAGCAGGTCGGACAGGAACAGGCTGAGCGCGACATCGCGGCATGCCGCGAGCTCGCGAGCCAGAATGTCCCGAGCGCGGCGGGCAAGGAGATCGGGAAGGACACGGCCGTCGGCGCTGTGGGCGGCGCTGCCGTGGGCGCCGTCGCCGGCGCGGTCAGCGGTCACGGCGCGGGCCGGGGCGCGGCCATCGGCGCGGCGACGGGCGGCACCGCGGGCGCCGTGCATGGGGCGGCGAAGCAGGTCGAGCCGAGTCCCGTGTATAAGAACTTCGTGAACCGCTGCTTGCGCGAAAAAGGCTACGAGGTGATCGGCTGGCAATAGCCCGTCAGGCACTCGCCCGTGATGTATTGATCATTGGACATTGACAGCGGGCGAGCCTTGGTTAGAATTCCGTCCCCATAGACTCCACCATCTTTCACCAAGGAGGGGACCATGATCGCCAAGGTGTTGCTCGGACTCCTGCTGTCCATCGCGCTGGCCGTGAGCGGGGCGCCGCCGTGGGTGTACGGGGGCCCTCAACAATCGGCCCCGACCGATTCCGATGGGAAGGTCAACATCAACACGGCGTCGAAGTCCGAACTGATGAAACTCAAGGGGGTCGGCAGGGAGATCGCCGAGAAGATCATCGACTACCGGGAGAAGAACGGCCCGTTCAAGAAGCCCGAGGAGATCCGGAAGATCACAGGAATCGGCAAAGGGATCTGGGAGGCGAACCGCGAGACGATCACGGTGAAGTGAGAAATTTTCTTGGATGACTCTTCTGGCTGACGTAGGATTGGGGGAAATCGGTCGGAGCGCACACAGGCTCCTTCCTGGTGTCCCCGCCGGCAATCCCGCCGGCGGCGACCTGACCGGGCCCTGGGCCGGGAGTCGGCGTCCGGTTCGGGGTGGTGGGACTTGGGCCCGCGTGGTGGGCCTCGCCGAGAAAGGAGGTGGTCCAGCCGTGTGTATGTGTACCCCTACGGTGATCTGTGAGGTGGTCGCCTCCTAAGGCAGGTCCACGCTAGTCCGGGGTGGGCGCCTGGGAGGACCCAGGCACCACCGGCCCCGACGGTCCCGCCCACACCAGCGGGGCGGCTCGGCACTCCGACGCCGCAAGCACCGTCGGGGTTTTTTGTGCGCTTGCGGGAAAAGAAACGGCCCGCCGGGGGTGCGCCCCTGGCGGGCCGTCAAGTGGTCCAGCGATCGCGTTAGATCTTGCGGACGTTGGACGCCTGGAGCCCCTTCGGCCCCTTTGTCACCTCGAACTCGACGCGGTCACCCTCGCTCAGGCTCTTGAAGCCGTTGGCTTGGATGGCGCTGTAGTGGACGAAGACGTCCTCTCCGCCCTCTACCTGGATGAAGCCATATCCCTTCGCGTCGTTAAACCACTTGACCGTGCCCTGTGCCATACTCCCTTTCCTCTTTCTTCTGGGGCGTTGAGCCGCCCCGGTGATACCCGACCCCCATGGCCGGGCTGACCCCCTCTGGGGGGCAAACGAAAACGCCGGAGGACCTCGGCCCTCGCGGCGTCAAACCCTTAAACCGAGCGATTCCTTTTCACGAAGCGATTTTCGGACACTGACGGGACTCTCAAAACCGAAAAGAAAGATACCTCGGCTCGGGGAGGCCTGTCAACCCTGAATTGAACGGGCCCGCCCGCGCTCCCGGCTGAGGGGCCGGCCCAGGTGGCGCTCGATGGCCCGCAGCTGGTCGCCCTCTTCGGGGGCGGCGAAGCTGGACGCGAGGCCGCTCGCCTCGGCCCGGGCGGTGCGCCCGATCCGGTGGACGTAGTCCTCCGGCGTCGCCGGCAGGTCGTAGTTGATGACGTGGGAGATGTTCACCACGTCGATGCCCCGGGCCGCGATGTCGGTGGCCACCAGCACCCGGTAGTGGCCCGCGCGAAAGCCGTCGAGCGCCCGCCGCCGCTCTGACTGGCTCCGATCCGCGTGAATGCGCGCAACCCGGTGTCCCGCCGCGCCGACGGCGCGCGCCAGCCGGTCGGCTCGGTGCTTGGTGCGCGTGAAGACGAGGACCTTGCCCCGCTCGCTCCGCAGCAGGGACAGGAGCAGGGGCGTCTTCTCGTCGCGCTGCAGGGGATAGAGAACCTGACTGACCTTGTCCACGGGCGAGGACGCCGGCCCGACCTGGACGCGGACGGGCCGGACCAGGTGGCCGCGCACGAGCCGCTCCATCTCGGGCGGCATGGTGGCCGAGAAGCAGAGGGTCTGGCGGTCCAGCGGCACGTGCTTCAGGATGCGCTCGAGTTGCGGGGCGAACCCCATGTCGAGCATCCGGTCGGCCTCGTCCAGAACCAGGATGCGGAGAGCCCCGAGCGAGACGCTCCGGCGCTCCAGATGGTCGAGCAGGCGACCTGGGGTCGCCACGAGGACGTTGGGCCGGCGGCGAAGCGCCTCGAGCTGAGGCCCCATGGCCTCCCCGCCGATGACCGTGGCCGCGCTCACGCGGCTGTGGGCTCCGAGGTTGGCAAAACAATCGTGAATTTGGAGCGCCAGCTCGCGCGTGGGAGCGAGGACAAGGGCGCGGAGCCCGGCGCCACCGGCCAGCTGCTGGATGATCGGGATCGCGAAGGCGGCGGTCTTGCCGGTGCCCGTCTGGGCGCAGCCGATCACGTCGCCGCCGGCCAGGGCCGGCGGGATCGCTTGGGCCTGGATCGGCGTGGGAGCCTCGAAGCCCGCCCGCCGGATATCCGCTAGGATTTCAGGGGAAAGTTTGAGCGATTCGAAGTTGGACATATTTCTCCGATGTGAGGTGTTGTGGGATTCCTGCTTTGTGTGGAAGGGACCCGGGCCCGAAGGCCCGGATCCCTGAGCGACGCGGTGATCTTTAGATCTTCCGAACGTTGGCGGCCTGGAGCCCCTTGGGCCCCTTCGTCACCTCGAACTCCACCTTGTCACCCTCGGCCAGGCTTTTGAAGCCCCCGGCCTGAATGGCGCTGTAGTGGACGAAGACGTCCTCGCCACCCTCCTGGGTGATGAAGCCATACCCCTTCGCGTCGTTGAACCACTTCACGCTGCCTGTTGCCATGCTGCTGTACCTCTTTCTTGGGGCGATGCCCCTGTGATCTCCGGCCACCATGGCCGGGGTGCCCCCATGAATTTGGGGACAAACAAAAACGCCGGAGGACTTGGTCCTCACGGCGTCACCTTCGAATCTAATCGACTCTCAAACGCGTTTGGAACCTAGAACCTGTCCCTACCCTACAGGATCATTGCCCGAGTGTCAAGCCTATTCCTCAACCCGCCTCGTGACAGGCCGGGAGCCGTTCCTGGCTCCGAGCCACCCCGGAATGGCCACCGAGAAGCGTCCGGCCGCTCCGCCCGCGACGACCACGTGGAGCTCCTCCACCGAGGCGAACTTGGGAATCAAATCGTCCGGCGCCGGCGAATCTTGGACGAAGCGAAGGTTGGTTCCCTCGCCGCTCGCCTCGTCGGGGAGAAGCTCGCGGTACGGTCGCCGGACGGTCTCCACGAGGAAGCGTTTGAGGTCGGCTTTCGACCAGCCGTCATTCCGGAAGGTCTGGGCGTGCTCCGGACCCACCACGAGCATGGTGTGGGAAGAGAGCGGGAAGTGTTTGGCGTTCCAGAGGCCCGTCATGGACCACCCGAGCGACCCCGCCAGGCTTTTCGCCGTGCGGCTGGCGTGATCGGAGATCCCGTGCGGGGCTTCGCCCGCGAAGAGGGTCACCGCGCTGTCGTCGGGAAGGAGGCCGCGCTCGACGTGGAGGGGTTCCCAGGGACTGGCTTCCTCGTGCTCGGCGATGCAGTACGTGTAGCGCCCGGGGTGGCCGAAGGTGGACATCGAGATCTCACCGGCCCGCGCCCCCCCCAGATTGATCAAGATCAGGCGGAGGGCCCGGCCGATCGTCGCGTTGGCGCGGGCCCGCGGGCCGAAGACCCCGAAGCCCGCGTTGAGCCCGATCCGCGACCGGATCGGGCCGTTGACGACGATCAGCGGCGCGGCGAAGTGGGTCGTGGCCTGAAGGCCGTGCAGGTTGAAGGCGGGGTCGCAGGCGGCTTCCACCGCGGCCAGGAGCACGGGGAGATAGTCGGGCCGGCAGCCCGCCATCACGGCATTGACGGCGATCTTCTCGACGGTACCCCGGCCGTAGTTGGGCGGGATCTCGCCCACGAGTTCCTCCCGCTCTCGCCGGCTCCCGCGGAGCATGCGTTCGACTCGCTCCTGAGTCGGCGGCACCACCGGGAGGCCGTCGGTCACGCCCCTGTCGAACCAGCTCTCGATGTCGTCCTGAGTCACGGCGAGGTCATTGTCCGCAGGTGCTTCTTGGGTGTCAAGCGCTCTCCTGCGTCCCGGCCTCTTTCCCGTAACCGCGCGTTTTTCTTGTTGCGGGGGCCGGCCTCATGCTAGATTGAAATTCCAACCGTCCCGGGCGGGACGGAAGTGTGGTTCGGATCCGGACAGGGGGTCGTCCGATGCTCTTCAACGTGCTTGCCGGGATGTTCTCCAACGACCTTGCCATTGACCTAGGCACGGCCAACACGCTCGTCTATGTCAGAGGGGAGGGGATCGTCCTCAACGAGCCCTCCATCGTGGCCATCCACCAGGCCGACAACTCCGTCCTGGCCGTGGGGCACGAGGCCAAGGCCATGCTGGGCCGGACGCCGGGGAACATCGTCGCCATCCGCCCCCTGAAGGACGGGGTGATCGCCGACTTCGACGTGACCGAGAAGATCCGCACGCTGGTGCACCCGCGGATCGTGATCGGCGTGCCTTCCGGGATTACCCAGGTGGAAAAACGGGCCGTGCGCGACTCGGCGATGCAGGCCGGGGCACGCGAGGTCTATTTGATCGAGGAACCGATGGCTGCGGCCATCGGGGCGGGGTTGCCCATCCAGGAGCCGGGCGGCAACATGATCGTGGACGTCGGGGGCGGTACCACCGAGGTGGCGGTTATCTCGCTGTCCGGGGTGGTGTACTGTAAGTCCGTCAGGATCGCAGGTGACGAGATGGACGAGGCCATCGTCCAGTACATCAAGAAGCACTACAACCTCATGGTGGGAGAGCGGCGGTCGGAGGAGCTGAAGATCCTACTCGGGTCGGCCTACCCCATGGGGACGGAGCGTGAGACCATGGAGGTCAAAGGGCGCGACCTCATCGACGGGATCCCGAAGACGATCACGATCACCGACGAGGAAGTGCGCGAAGCGCTGCGGGAGCCCGTCATGACGATCGTGGAGACGGTCCGCACCTGTCTCGAGCGGACGCCGCCGGAGCTGGCGGCCGACATCGTGGACAAGGGGATCGTCCTCACCGGTGGGGGGGCTCTGCTCCGCGGTTTGGATCTCCTGCTGCGCCAGGAGACGAACCTCCCCATCACCGTCGCCGACGAACCTCTCTCCTGCGTGGCCCTCGGGACCGGCAAGGTACTGGACGAGCTGGACCTCCTCAAGAAGGTGGCAATCCCCGCGTAGCTGGAGCCGTCCCCGGCCGGGGCGGGCTCTGACGGCGGCGGTTCGGGGGTTGCCCCTGGGGGCCGTGGGTGAAATATCGCAGGTACGTGCTCTTGGTTTCGGTGCTCCTGGTTTCCCTTTTCCTGCTGAGCCTGGGGACGCGGGGAGGGGGAGCCGGTCGG
This sequence comes from Candidatus Rokuibacteriota bacterium, assembly GCA_016201645.1. GTDB lineage: Bacteria > Methylomirabilota > Methylomirabilia > Rokubacteriales > CSP1-6 > JACQCL01. The sequence continues at coordinate 6,002 of JACQCL010000041.1, read as the reverse complement.
CCCGCTGACCTCCTCGCGGTCCTCATCACTCCGCTGGAAGCCACGCTCGCCAAGGTCCAACGCTCTGCCCTGGGCGTCTGGACAACCTATCGTGACTGGAAGAACGTCCGACGTGAAAACCAGGCCCTGCGCGCCGAGGTTGAGCGCCTGCGTATCCAGTCCCTCCAGGTCGAGGATACCCACCGGGAGAATCTCCGTCTCCGCCGCCTGCTCGCCCTCCGCGATCGTCTCCCCCTCTCCGCCCTGGCGGGAGAAGTGATTGCCAAGGAGTGGGGGGGCTGGGTGCGGTCGGTTACGGTGAACCGCGGCAGGAGGGACGGGATCGCGCGCCTTACGCCGGCGATCGTTCCCGAAGGCCTGCTGGGACGCGTCGTGGAGGTGCGAGCCCGGGCCGCCGTGATCCAGCTCCTGAATGATCCGGCCTCGGCGGTGGCCGTCATGGTGCAGCGAACTCGGACCGCGGGAGTGGCGGAGGGCGAGCCGGGTGGAGCGGTCCGCCTGAAGTTCATGGCCCGCGATGGCGGGGGCGTCCAGGTCGGCGACCTCGTCGTGACCTCCGGCCTCGGAGGTGTCTTTCCCAAGGGGCTGCCCGTCGGCCGGGTCGCCGCGGTGGAGGATAAGGGGTCTGCCCTGTTCCATTACGCGCTGCTGGTCCCCGTGGCGGACTTCGCCCGGGTGGAGGAAGTGCTCTTGCTGACGGGACAGACCGGGGCGGATCTCTTTTCCCACTTTTTGACCCCACCGGAGACCTGAGCCCCATGCGCCTGACCTTCGCCCTCATGCTCCTCGGCGGCGGGCTCGCCCAGACCAGCGTAGCGCCCGCGCTCAGGATCGGCGGCGTGGCGCCCGACATCCCGCTGATCCTCACCGTGCTTCTGGGTCTCCGCCGGGGTCCGGAAGTCGGGTGCCTGTCGGGATTCGCGGTGGGGCTGCTCCAGGACGTGGCAGCGGGCGGGTTTGTGGGGGCTCAGGCCCTCACCAAGGCGCTGGTCGGATTCGCCGCCGGGCTCGCCAGCGAGCGCTTGTGGGTCTCAAGTCCGATGGTCCAGGTCCCGGGGCTCGTGTTCCTGACGTTCGCGGAGGGGCTGACGCGCTACTGGTTGCTCCAGCTCTTCCACTTTCCCGCGTCGTTCGGTGACGTGATGGTCCACGTGGTCCTCCCCCAGGCTCTGTACAACGGGTTTCTCGGCGCGGCCGCCGTCCTCGCGCTGACCGCGGTCGAAACCTGGCGAGAGAGTTCGCCGTGGCGATGACTAAGCGTGGCGCCGGCGGCGCAGCGCGACGCGATCCGTTCTCGCGCCGGCTCCTGTTTCTCACCGTGTGCACGATGGCCGGCTTCCTCGTGCTCTTGGGGCAGCTCTGGTACCTCCAGGTGCTCGAGGGGGCGCGGCTCAGAGACCTCTCCGAGAAAAACCGGATCCGTGTCCGTCCTGCCGCCGCTCCTCGCGGCATCCTGTTCGACCGCAACGGCTTGGCGCTGGTGGACAATCGGCCCACGTTCACCCTCTCCCTGATCCCGCGCGAGATGGAGAACCGCGAGGCCGTCCTCGCCCGCCTCCACGCGCTCCTCAGGATCCCGTTGGGCGAGCTGGAGGATTCGCTGGCGCGGGTGCCCGCCGACTCGTTCATGCCGGTACGCGTGCGCCGCGGCCTCAGCATGGAGGAGGTCGCGAGGGTCGAAGAGTGGAAGCTCGAGCTGCCGGGCGTGGTCGTGGAGGTGGAGCCTCAGCGGGTATACCCGAGCCCTCGCCTCGGCGCTCATCTCCTGGGCTACGTCCGCGAGGTGAGCGAAGAGCAGATGCGGCAGGGCCGCTACCGGCGGGGGGACATGGCGGGCCAGAGCGGGCTCGAGCGCCTGCTCGACGAGTATCTCAGGGGGCGGGATGGCGGCGAGGAGATCGAGGTGGATGCGCTCGGCCGGCCGGTCCGGGTGATGCGGCGGCAGGAGCCCCGCCCCGGCGCCCACGTCGTGACGACGGTGGACCGGCGGATCCAGGAGATCGTCGAGCGCGCGATGGGGGATCGGGCCGGCGCGGTCGTGGTGCTGGATCCCAGGAGCGGCGACGTCCTGGCCCTGACCTCGAGCCCGGCCTTCGAGCTGAATCGCTTCACGGGCCCCCTGGGGCGCGAGGCCTGGCTCCGGCTGGTTCGCGATCCGCAGTTCCCGCTCTTGAATCGGTCCATCCAGAGCCAGTACGCGCCGGGCTCGATCTTCAAGATCGTGGTCACCGCCGCCGCGCTCCAGGAAGGGGTGATCACCCCATTTGACCGGCTGCGCTGCGGGCCGACGTTTCAGCTCGGCCAGCGGACGTTCAAGAACTGGGAGGATGCGGACTGGGGAGACATTGATCTCTACCATGCCCTCGTCCGCTCCTGCAATACGTTCTTCTACCAGCTCGGCCTCAAGGTAGGGACCGAGACCATGAGCCGCTACGCTCGGGCCTTCGGGCTGGGCGAGCCCACGGGAATCGCCCTGTCGGGGGAGAAGCCGGGGCGGCTTCCGGGTCCCGTGGGGCCGGGGGAGCGCGCGGGCGCGCGATGGAAGCCGGGCGACACGGTCAACATCGCGATCGGCCAGGGCCAGCTCCTCGTGACGCCGCTTCAGGTGGCGCGCCTGCTGGCGGCCGTGGGGACCGAAGGGATTCTCTGGAAGCCGCGGCTGGTCCAGCGGGTGGAGAGCGCCGATGGCAGGCTGCTCTATTCCGAGGCGAGCCGGGTGAGCGGGTACGTCGAGCTGTCGCCGGCGGTCTGGGCGTTCCTCCAGCGGAGCCTCTGGGGCGTCGTGAACGACGGGGGGACGGGCGCGGCGGCGCGGCTCCCGGGCATCGAGGTCGCCGGTAAAACCGGGACGGCTCAGCTCATCACCAACAGCGACGCCCGGCGCGGCCAGGACCACGCGTGGTTCGCGGCCTATGCCCCCGCAGCGGATCCTCAGGTTGTCGTCGTGGTCCTCGTCGAGCGGGGAGGCAGAGGAGGACAGGCTGCGGCGCCCATCGCGCGGCAAATCCTGCACGGCATCTTCCTCGAAAAGGTTGCCTCGGGAGGCCCCCCGGGATGAGGTTCAAGGTTGACCGCCGGCTCCTCCAGAACGTGGACTGGGTGCTGCTGACCTCGGCGCTGGTGCTGGTGGGCCTGGGTTTTCTGACGCTCTGGAGCCTTTCCCCCGGCCGGCACGGAAGCGGGGTCCTCTGGCGCCAGCTCTGCTGGTTCGGGCTCGGGCTTCTCGCGCTGATCACGGTGGCCGGCGCGGACTACCGCAACGTGGCCCGGGCCGCCCCGGCCTTCTATGTGATCGGGGTGGCCCTCCTGCTCTCGGTGTTCGTCGTCGGACGCGCCGTGTCCGGCGCCCGCCGATGGATCCCGCTCGGTCCCGTGGCGCTGCAACCCGCCGAGCTGTTCAAGCTCATCTTCATTGTCACGCTGGCCTGGGCCCTGACCGCCCGCTGGGCCAACCCTCGCGCTCGCTCGACCCTGGCCGTGGCGTTGGCCCTCCTCGTGGTGCCCTTCCTCCTGGTGGTTCGACAGCCCGATCTGGGCACGGCCCTCGTCCTGGTTCCCGTCTTCTTCGCGCTGCTGTTCGGGGCCGGCGTGCGGCTCCGAGAGCTCGGGTGGCTCGGGTTGACCGGGTTGGCGGGAGCCCCGCTGGCCTGGTTCGTTCTGCGGGATTATCAACGCGAGCGATTGCTCGTGTATCTCGATCCGTTCAGGGATCCGCTCGGCAGTGCCTACAACGTGATCCAGTCGAAGATCGCCATCGGCTCGGGACAGCTCCTGGGCAAGGGAGTCGTCGGCGCCACTCAGAGCCGGCTGGCGTTCCTGCCCGAGCGTCATACGGATTTCATCTTTGCGGTGTTCGCCGAGATGTGGGGGTTCATGGGGGCCCTTCTGCTTCTTGTCTGCTACGCGATCCTGCTCCTGCGGGGCTTCGAGATCGCTGCCAAGGCGCGCGAGCCGCTCGGCCGGCTTCTGGCTCTTGGCGTGACCGTGCTCTTCGGGGCTCAGACCCTCATCAACCTGGGCATGGTCATGGGGATTCTGCCGGTCGTGGGAATCCCCCTGCCCCTGATGAGCTACGGGGGCTCGTCCCTGGTGGTCACGCTCATGGCCCTGGGCCTCCTCCTCTCGGTCAGAATGCGCCAGTCTCTGTGAGGTGCGCCCGTGGGTAAACGCATCGTCGTCAATATGGGGGTGACCGAGACCCGGGTCGCCGTCCAGGACGGCAGTCTGCTGACCGAACTTCATGTGGAGCGTCGCCGGCATCGCTCCATCGTCGGCAACATCTACAAGGGAGTCGTCACGAACGTGCTTCCGGGCATGCAGGCGGCATTTGTGGACGTGGGCCTTGCCAAGGACGCCTTCCTCTACGCGGGAGACTACACCGCCAACCTTGGCGATTACGAGCGGCTCATGCTCGCCGAAGGCGAGGAGGAGGAGATCGAGGTCGATGAGATCGAACGGCGCGAAGCCTCGGTCCCTATCGAGGACCTCCTTCGGAAGGGGCAGGATGTGCTGGTCCAGGTCTCCAAGGAGTCCCTGGGAACCAAGGGTGCCCGTATCACCTCGTTCATTTCGCTGCCCGGCCGCTATCTGGTCTTCATGCCGCAGGCCCACCACATCGGCGTCTCCCGGCGGATCCGGGACGAGCAGGAGCGCGACCGGCTGCGCCAGATCGTCCGGGGGCTCAGGCCTCCGGCGGGCGGCTTCATCGTTCGGACAGTGGCCGAGGGGAAAGGCGAGGATGAGTTCGCCTCCGATATTCAGTTTCTGATCCGCCTCTGGGAGCAGGTCCAGACCCGCTACAACCAGGGCGCCGCGCCCTCGCTCCTGCACGAGGAGCGGGATCTCATCTTCCGCGTGGTGCGCGACCTCTTCTCGTCCGACGTTGACGAGTTCCTGGTGGACACGCCTGGGGCCTATGCCAAGTGCACGGAGTACACCTCCTCCCTCGTCCCGGCTCTGGCGTCGCGGGTGAAGCTTTACGAGGGGCGCGCCCCTGTCTTTGAGGCCTGCGGCATCGAGAAGGAGATCGAGAAGGCGCTCCGCCGCCGGGTGTGGCTCAAGTCCGGTGGCTACATCGTCATTGATCAGACAGAGGCCCTGGTCTCCATTGACGTCAACACCGGCAAATATGTGGGAAAGCGCGACTTCGAGCAGACCGTGCTCAAGATCAACCTGGAGGCGGTCGGCGAGGTCGTGCGGCAGATCCGCCTCCGCGACCTGGGCGGTCTCATCATCATTGACTTCATCGACATGGAGCGGGAGGAGCATCGCCAGCAGGTCTTCCGGGCGCTCAAGAAGGCGCTGGCGGAAGACAAAGCCCGCACCAACGTTCTCGAGATCTCCGAGCTCGGGCTGGTGGAGATGACCCGTAAGCGGGTCCGGCAGGATCTCCAAAGCCTCTTCTGCGCCCCTTGCCCGACCTGCAAGGGGAGCGGGGTCGTCAAGTCGGACATCACCTTGGCGGCGGAGATCTTCAGGAAGGTTCAGGCCGCGGCGCTTGAGCCGGGCGGAGAGGAAATTGTCATCCGGGTCCACCCGGAGATGGCCCAGCACCTGGAGGCGGTGGAGCGCGAGGGGTTGGAGCTCCTTCAGGAAACGGTGCAGCGGAAGCTCTCGGTTCAGCCTCTGACCTCGCTCGATCGCGAGGAGTACGAGATCATCTCGAGGTAGGAGCCGGGCGCAAGGACGAAAAACCGCATGCGCGAGCGAAGGCGACCCCATGGCGGGCAAAGCCCATCCTTTGCGGGCACCCGCGAAGCGGGTCGTGGCACCCGCCCCTTGCGGGCGGGTCGCGTGAGCCGCGGCAAGGTGGTCGCCCAGCTCCAGCTGGCCGCGCGCAAGGGCGATCGCACCGCGCTCACCCTGGCCATCGACCACATGCGGACCCTTGCCCACTCGCCGCGCTACTGGGAAAAGTATCTGCTCCTCCTCACGCACCCCATGGCGCGGCTGGTGGATCTTCTGGTTATCAAACAAGGGGACGCGATCGCCCGGCAGAAGGG
>JACQCL010000184.1 GCA_016201645.1 Candidatus Rokuibacteriota bacterium | reverse complement strand
CGGGACGCCCTCGACAAGCTCAGGCTGAACGACTCCGCCCTGACCTTCGAGCCTGAGACCTCTCTCGCGCTGGGGTACGGCTTTCGGTGTGGCTTCCTGGGGCTCCTGCACATGGAGATCGTCCAGGAGCGCCTGGAGCGCGAGTTCGGCCTCACGCTGATCATCACCTCGCCGAGCGTCCGCTATCGCGTGGTCACCACGGCGGGGGAGACGGTGGAGATCGAAAACCCCTCCAAGCTTCCGCCTGCGGGCGAGATCGACCACATCGAGGAGCCGTTCGTGCGGTCCTCCGTCTTCGCCCCCACGGAGTTCATGAACCCGATCTACCGCCTCGCCCAGGACAAGCGCGGCGAGCACCGGGCCCTCGAGTACCTGGGCAAGCGCGTCCACATCACCTTCGACTTCCCCCTTTCGGAGATCATCGTGGACTTCCACGACCGGCTGAAGTCCATCTCGAAGGGATACGCCTCCTTCGACTATGACTTCCTCGAGTTTCGCCCCTCGGACGTCGTCAAGCTCGACATCCTTCTGAACGGCGACCCCGTGGACGCGCTCTCGGTCATCGTGCACCGCGACAAGGCGTACGAGAAGGGCAAGACGCTCGCCGAGAAGCTCCGGGCGGTGATCCCGCGCCAGCTCTTCGAGGTGGCGATCCAGGCCGCCATCGGGAGCCGCGTCATCGCCCGGGAAACGGTGAAGGCCATTCGGAAGAACGTCACCGCCAAGTGCTACGGCGGCGACATCACCCGCAAACGGAAGCTCCTCGAAAAACAGAAGGAAGGCAAGAAGCGGATGAAGCAGCTCGGCAAGGTCGAGGTGCCGCAGGAGGCCTTCCTGTCGGTCCTCCGGAGCTAGAGGCCATGGATCCCGACGCGCCCAAAGACTCCCCCGGAACGGAGAAGATCACCGACGCCGGCGTCCCCCTTTGGCTACGGCCGGGAAGTTCGCCCAAGGACGCCCGCGTGACCGACGAGATCGCCCCGCCCGTCGAGGCGGTGAAGAAGAAGCGCAAGTCCCTCACCCGCGAGTACATCGAGGCCATCGTCATCGCCATCCTGCTGGCGCTGGTGATCCGGACCTTCGTGGTCCAGGCCTTTACGATCCCCTCGGGCTCCATGGTCCCCACCCTCCAGGTGGGGGACTACATCCTGGTGAACAAGTTCCTCTACGGGGCCGAGGTCCCCTTCACCACCCTCCACCTGCCCGCGATCCGCCAGCCCCGGCGGGGCGACATCATCGTCTTCAAGTACCCCTGGGACGAAAAGCGCGACTTCATCAAGCGGGTGATCGGTCTGCCGGGCGAGGAGGTGTCCGTGAAGGGCCGCACCGTGTACGTCAACGGAAGGCCCCTGGACGAGCCGTATGCCGTGTATAACGACGGCGCGTCCCACCCGGGGATCGAGTACGGCCCGACCCTCGTCCCGACCGACTCGTACTTCATGATGGGCGACAATCGCGACAACTCCCAGGACAGCCGCTACTGGGGCTTCCTCAAGCGGGAAAAGATCCGGGGCAAGGCCTTCATCATCTACTGGTCCTGGGACGGGGACACCCACTGGCTCCGCTGGCGCCGGCTGGGGCATTACCTGCCATGACCCCCGGCGCGCCCGACCTCAAGCCCAGCCAGACGGGCCCGCTCGGTGTCTATCTCCACATCCCGTTCTGCCGTCAGCGCTGTCACTATTGCTCCTTTAACACGGGTCCCTACCGTCCGGCTGCCATGGAGCGCTTCCTCTCCGCCCTCCTCAGTGAGATCGACCTGGTGGGGGAAGCCCGGTGGGCCGGAGGCGTCAGCATCGGGACGGTCTTTTTCGGCGGTGGAACGCCGTCGCTACTGGAAGGCGACGAGATGGAGGCGGTGCTCAACCGCCTCAGGAAGCGGTTCACCCTGGCTCCCGCCGCTGAGGTCACAGTGGAATGCAACCCTGAGAGCCTCACGCGCGACAAGGCCGAGGGCTGCCGCCTGGCAGGCGTGAACCGCCTGAGCCTCGGTGTTCAGAGCCTCGACGACGATCTCCTCGCCCGGCTCGGCCGGCTCCATTCGCCCGTCGAAGCCCGGCGGGCATTCAACGAGGCCCGGGCCGCCGGGTTTGACAACCTGAGCGTGGACCTGATGTACGGCCTCCCCGGTCTTGACCTGGCGCGCTGGGAAAGCGCGGTCGGTGAGATTCTCGCCTGGCGGCCCGAACACCTGTCCGCCTACGCCCTCACCCTCGACGAGGGGAGCCGCTGGGCGAGCGAGGGCGTGGCGGGGCTTCCCGACGAGGACACGGTGACCGCCCAGTACTGGGCCCTGGCCCGGCTCGCGCGGCAGACCGGCTATGAACATTACGAAATTTCGAACTACGCCCGCGACGGTTTCAGGTCGCGCCACAACCAGGTCTACTGGCGGGCCGAGGAATACCTCGCCTTCGGGCCGGGGGCCTGCGGCTTTCTGGGCGACGTCCGCTACGGGAACGTCAAGCCCGTCGAGCGGTACTGCGCCATGCTGGAGGCCGGATCCCTTCCCCTCGGGACCCACGAAGTCCTCACGCCCGGTCAGCGCGAGGCGGAGCGCCGGATCCTGGGACTCAGGCTCACTGACGGCGTCCCACTCCCCTGGCTCAAGGACAGGCGCCCGCTGATCGACACCTGGCACTCCCTGGGACTGCTCGAGATTGCCGGCGGTCGCTGCCGGCTCACCGAAGCGGGCTTCCTCCTCTCCGACTCTCTCTTCGTCCATCTGCTCTAGCTCGATACCGGCCCGCGGGTCCTCTCACGGTGGAACAGCCCCAGCCCCATTCTTGACAAGGGCCCGACCGCCTGTAAAAGTAAGTAGCGATGGCAATCCTGGACGAGCGACACCGGGAAGTGCTCACCGCCGTAATCCTGGAGTACCTGGAGAGGGGGGAGCCGGTCGGTTCACGGGCCGTGGCCCGACGACACGGCCTGGGCCTCTCTCCGGCTACGATCCGCAACGCCATGGCGGATCTGGAGGAGCTGGGATATCTCTCCCAGCCCCACACGTCCGCGGGGCGCGTGCCGACCGATTTGGCCTTCCGCTTCTACGTGGACTGGGGGCTGGGCGACCTTCGCCTGCCGGAGGGCGAAGCGGCGCGGCTCCGTGAGAATTACGCTCGACCCCAGGGCGGGAGCGAGCAGCTGATGGAGCAGACCTCGTTCCACCTCTCGGCGTTCTCGCGCATGACGGGCGTGCTCCTGGCCCCGCCGCTCAAGCAGACCCCGCTCGCGCGGATCAACCTCATCCTGCTCTCGGACGACCGGGTCCTCGCCGTGGTGGTGACCGACGCCGGCTGGGTCACCACGCGCACCCTCACCGTGGACGCGCCGGTGACGGAAGAGGACCTCCGCGAGCTCAGCCGCCAGCTGACCCGGCGCTTCGTCGGCAAGACGTTCCGGGAGATCCTCGACCAGGTCTCCGCCCCCCCGGATCCCCTGGATCCGCTCCGGGCCCGGGCGGGCGCCATCGTGGACCAGGTTTTCTCGCTGCTCCGCGACCGGCGGCTCTACGTCGGCGGGGCGCCGAACATCCTGGAGCATCGGGAGTTCTGGGATCTCCAGGCGATGCGGATGCTGCTCCGCGCGTTGGAGGAAAAGGGCCGGCTCATCGACCTCCTCTCGACCCTGGCCGACGAGCGGGGGGTCCAGGTGATGATCGGCCGGGAGAACCCGGTCGAGGAGATGCAGGAGTGCAGCCTCGTCACCGCGCGCTACACGTACCACGACCGGGTGCTGGGGATCCTGGGCGTCGTGGGGCCGAAGCGGATGCCCTATTCGCGCATGATCCCGCTCGTGGACGAGACCGCCCGGCTCGTGAGCCAGTCCCTGTCCCGGGTCCGACACGAGTTGTATCTGCCGTCCTGACTCCCGGCGGCTCGCGCCGGGTCCACCGAGCCCCCTGCTATAATGTAGTCTTGCGATGACGGACGAGACCACCCCCGCCGAGCCGGTCCAGAGCGAGGAGGAGCTGACCCGCTTTCGCCAGGCCCTCGAGGAGACGAAGGACCGCTACCTGAGGGCCGTGGCCGAGCTGGACAACCAGAAGAAGCGCGCCCAGCGCGAGCGCGAGGAATACATCCGCTTCGCCAACGAATCGCTGCTGCGGGAGCTCCTGCCGGTCCTCGACAACTTCGACCGCGCCCTCGCGGCCGCCCGCGCGGGCTCGAAGGCTCAGGGCTTCCTCGCGGGGGTCGAGCTGATCCAGCGGGAGCTCTTGAAGGTGCTGGAGAAGTTCGGCGTGACGCCGTACAGCGCCCTCGGGCAGCCCTTCGACCCCGAGCGCCACGAGGCCGTGCAGCGCGTGATCAAGCCGGACGCGCCGGAGATGACGGTCGTGGAGGAGACCCAGCGCGGATACCTCCTGAACGGACGGGTGCTGCGCCCCGCCCTGGTGGTGGTCGCGGTCCCGCCCGACACGGAGAACGCGTAGAGCCGTGGCGAAGCGGGACTATTACGACATCCTCGGCGTCCCCCGCGAGGCCGACGAGGGCGAGCTCAAGAAGGCGTACCGGCAGCTGGCGCTCCAGTATCATCCCGACCGGAACCCCGGAGACAAGAAAGCCGAGGAGCGGTTCAAGGAAATCAACGAGGCCTACGCGGTCCTGTCCGACCCCGACAAGCGCACCCAGTACGACCGCTTCGGCACCGTCGCAGGCCCCGGCGGGTTCGACGCCTCGGACCTCGGCTTCGGCACCATCTTCGACGACCTCTTCGAGGGCTTTTTCGGCGGCGGGGGCCGAGGCGGCCGCCGGAGCCGGGCCCGTCGCGGCGAGGATCTTCAGTACGACCTCCAGATTAGCCTCGAGGAGGCGGCCGCCGGGCTGGAGACCAAGGTTCAGATCCCCCGCTTCGAGCACTGCGAGACCTGCCACGGCTCCGGCCTCGAGCCGGGGACCAAGCGTGAAACGTGCTCGGCCTGCCGGGGCCAGGGCCAGGTGCGCTTCTCCCAGGGCTTTCTCACCGTGGCCCGCACCT
>JACQCL010000014.1 GCA_016201645.1 Candidatus Rokuibacteriota bacterium | reverse complement strand
TCCAGGCCAAGCTCCTCAAGGTCCTCGAGGAGCAGGCGGTCCGCCGGCTCGGCAGCACCCGGAGCGAGCCGGTGGACGTCTGGATCCTCACCGCGAGTAACGAAGACCTGGCGGCGGCCGCCCGGGAGCGGCGCTTCCGCGAGGATCTCTACCACCGGCTTGCGGTGCTGACGCTCTGGCTTCCGCCGCTGCGGGAGCGCGGGCAGGATGTTCTCCTCCTGGCCGAGCATTTTCTGGCCCGCGCCTGTGCCGATTATCAGTTGCCACCGAAGGCCTTCGACGCCACCGCCCGCGCCGCCCTCCTGGCCTACCGGTGGCCTGGCAACATTCGGGAGCTGGCGAACGCGATGGAGCGGGTGGCACTCCTCTCCGAGGGATCGGTGGTCACCGCCGAAATGCTGGGGTTGCCGGGGGCTCCGTCCCCGGAGCCGCGGGAGACCCCGCGAAAGGAAACATCCGTCTCCCTCGACGAGGCCATGCGCGAGCATCTCTTGGAGGTGCTGGGCCAGACGAGCTGGAACATTTCCCGGACGGCGGCCCTTCTGGGGATTTCCCGGAACACGCTCCGCGCCAGGATTGAAAAGTACGGACTGCGCCCGAGCGTCTCAGAATCAGAATCCTCCTTGCGTCGGCGAGCTCAAAGGCCCGCGATGGCCGCCCGCGCGGCTCCCGCGTCCGCGGGGGGGGGCGATTTCCGCACCGGCGATCGTCCGGTGGGAGCCGCGGCGGTTGACGCTGCTGCGCGCGTCACTCATCGGGCCGCAGGGAGCGGACGCCCCTCTGTCTGCGAGCCGGGCGCTCGAGGTGCTCGTTGACAAAGTGCAGAGCTTCGGCGGGCGGGTGGAGGAGATGAGCCCGACGGGGATCGTGGCGGCGTTCGGGCTCGAACCGGTCGAGGATGCGCCGAGGCGGGCTGTCCACGCGGCGATGGCGATCCACAACGCCGCGGAGCGCGCCGGGCGCATTGAGACGGAGTCGTCGCCGGTGAAGATCGGGATCCACGTCGGCCAGTTTCTCGTGGGACAGGCCGCCGGCGGTCCCGAAATCGACCTGGACGCCAAGCGCCAGGCGTGGGCAGTGCTGGACGCTCTCTTAGCCAGGGGCGAGCCGGCCACCACCGTGATCAGCGGCGCAGCCGCAACGTTCCTCGAGCGGCGCTTCCACCTGGTGCCGCTGGGCGCGCTGGAAGGAGTGCGGGGCCAGGCCTACAGGCTTGGCGGCCGTGAACGGACGGGGCTCGGGCTCGGTCGGCGGATGGTCAGGCTCGTCGGGCGGCGAGACGACCTGGAGCTCCTGCAAAGTCGCCTGGGCTCCGCCGCGGAAGGGCACGGCCAGGTCGTCGGGATCGTCGGCGAGGCCGGCATCGGCAAGTCGAGACTCCTTTTCGAGCTCAGGCAAAGCCTCCGGGGCAAAAGCATCACGTACCTGGAGGGACGCTGCCTTTCCTACGGGAGCGCCATCCCCTACTTGCCGATTTTGGACGTCCTCCGACAGGGCTACGGGATCGCGGAGACGGATCAGCCCGAGACCGTCTCGAGCAAGGTGCGGGCCGGGTTCCAACAAGTGGAGCTGGACCCTGAGGAGTGGGCGCCGTTTATCCTCCAACTGTTCGGGGTGAAAGAGGGGGTTGACCGGCTAGCCGCGCTCAGCCCGGAGGTGATAAAGTCGGGAACCCATGAGACCCTTCGGCAGCTGGCCCTCAAGGGCAGCCGGCTTCAGCCAATCATCTTCGTTCTCGAGGACCTCCACTGGATCGACAAGACGTCGGAGGAATGTGTTGCCTCCTTGGTGGATAGTATAGGTGGGGCTCCCATCCTCTTCCTCTCCACCTACCGGCCGGGCTCCCGCCCGCCCTGGATGGACAAGTCCTATGCGACCCAAGTGGCGCTTCAGCCTCTCTCCCCACAGGAAAGCCTAAGCGTCGTTCAGTCCGTCCTCCGGACGGAGCAGGTCCCCCAGCCCCTCGCCCAGCTCATCCTCGCCAAGGCCGAGGGGAATCCTTTCTTCCTGGAGGAGCTGGCCCGGGTCCTGGGGGAGCAGGAGGATCTTCGCGCGACCCAGGTGGTGCCGGAGACCATCCAGGAGGTGGTCCTCGCGCGGATTCATCGGCTTGCCGACGAGCCCAAGCGCCTCCTGCAGACTGCCTCGGTCTTGGGCCGAGAGGTGCCGTTGCGCCTCCTTAAGGAGATCTGGGAGGGACCAGGGGCCCTCGACCCGCATCTGCGGGAGCTCATGCGGTCGGAGTTCCTCTACGAGAAGACCAGGGCGGCGGAGCCGGTGTACGTGTTCAAGCACGCCTTGACCCATGAAGTGGCCTACGAGAGCCTCCCGCCTTCCCGCCGCCAGGCCCTCCATGCCGCTGCCGGGCGGGCTCTCGAGCGCCTCTATGCGGGGCGTCTTGAAGAGGTCTACGATCACCTTGCCTACCACTACTCGAAGACAGATGAGGCACCCAAGGCCGTCGAGTACCTGACCCACGTGGCCGCCAAGGCCGCGCGGGCCAATGCCCATATCGAAGCGGTGCGGGCCCTCCAGGAAGCCATCGTGCTTGTCCAGCGTCTGCCAGCGGAAGAGCAGGAGCGCCAGATCCTCGATCTGATCCTTCGTCAAGGCACCTCCCTGATCCCCCTCGGCCGCATCCAAGAGATCCTGGACCTTCTGCTCCGTCAACAGGAGGTCCTCGAGCGTATCGGCGACCCTTCGCGGATCGGCTACTACTACTTCCTCCTTGGCCGGACATATAGCTTCCTCGGCGATCATGAGCGAGTCACTCAGAGCGCGCAACGGGCTATCCGAGAAGCGGAGCGCTGTGGCGACGAAGCGACCATGGGCAAAGCCTACAGTTTGCTGGCGCTTGACGCTCCCTTGGCGGGAGAGGGGAGCCAGGGTACCGAGCACGGCCGAAAAGCCGTGACGTTCCTCGAGCGAACCGGGGAGCGGTGGTGGCTTGGCCAGGCTTATTGGCTTGTGGGGATGAATCATGCTCAACTTGGCCAGATTGAAGCTGCCCTCGAAGCTGAGGCGCAGGCCCGTGCGATTGGAGAAGCCATCGGTGACCCCCGGCTCCCGACCTTTTCGGACTGGGTAAGCGGGGTCGTCCATGCGTGGATGGGCGAAGGGGAAGAAGGAATCCGGTTGTGTCAACGAGGCCTCGAACGCTCACCGGACCCGCTCAACACCGCGATTTGCATGGGGTGGCTTGGCCTCGCTTATCTGGAGAACGGAGATCCCCGGCAGGCGATGTCCTTGCTCGAGTCGTCGCTCCAACAACTCGCCCGGTTCGGGTTCCGTCAGTTCCAGGGCTGGTTCACGATATTTCTGAGCGAATGCTACCTGGGGACGGGTCAGATCGAGAAGGCGCAAGACCTCGCGGTCAGAGGGTTGGAGTTCGCTCGAGACGCAAAGTATCGGTACGTGGTCGGCTGGGCCCAGCGGACGCTCGGCCGGATTTCTCGAGCCAGAGGTGCCTTCTCTGAAGCAGCCACTCAGCTCAACGCCGCCCTTGAAACTTTCGCATCAACACAGGCGCGGTACGACCTCGCGCGCACCCACTTGGATCTCGCCGAGCTCGCCCAGGCCCAGGGTAACCGGAAGGCGGTCACCGACCATCTTCAAGAGGCCTCGGAAGCGTTCAGGGCTTTGAAAGTCCCCAGGCTCCTGGAGCGGGCCGAGCGGTACGCCAGGGAATTTGGCATCCGTCCCACTCCTTGACAGCCCAACCTGGGTCGGCTAGGGTTGGGTTCGCCTCTGGGAATCCCCACAGCATTAAGATCCTGACGGAGTGAGCCGGCGCCATGGGAATGCCGATCAGCCGGAAGGTCAGAGAGGGGAAGCGGTGAAGGCCCACTCGATCCAGCGTTCCGAGGCCACGATCGGCGCGATGGCCGGGAAAGTCCTCTGCCACGATGTGAGGGACAGGGGAGATAAGCTCGTGGGGAGAAAGGGCGAGCGTCTCGATGCCGGGCTCGCCCAGCGGCTCCTCGCGTGTGAGTGGGAGGAGCTTCACCTCCTGGAGATGGAGCCCGGTGACCTCCACGAAGAGGAAGCCGGGGCCCGCCTTTCTCAGGCGGTCGCTGGGGACGGGATTCAGGTGAAAGGCTACACGGGAGGCCAGTGGTCTCTCGCCGCGACGCATCGCGGTCTCCTGCAGGTGAGAACCGAGGCGCTCTCCCAGGTGAACGCTTTGGAGGGAGTCTCGGTCTTCGCCCTCTTTGACGGTCAGCCGGTGGAGGGCGGGGAGGTGGTGGCCAAGGCCAAGGTCACCCCGCTGGCCATTGCCTCGACCACGATCGCCGAGGCGGAGCGGATGGCCCGGAAGGTGGGGGGCGCGCTCGGTGTGAGCCCGTTCACGCCTCTCACGATCGGCGCCGTGGCGCGGGAAAGCCTGGAGGAAAAACAGCGGCAGCGCTTCGAAGCCGCCCTCAAGGAAAAGACCGACTGGTTCGGCTCTCGCCTCCTGCCGGTCCGTTATGCCGGCGGGAGCCCCCGGTCGGTGGCCACGGAGCTCGAGGCGCTCAGGGACTCTGGCGCCCAGCTACTGATCATCGTCGGCGCCAGCGCCCTGGACCCTCTGGACCCGGTCTTCGGGGGCCTGGAGCTCGTGGGGGCCCGCATGGAACGGCACGGGGCCCCGGCCCATCCGGGGAGTCTTCTCTGGATTGCGCGCTGGGGTGAGCGGCCGATCGTCGGGATGCCGACGTGCGGGATGTTCTCCCAGGCGACGACCTTTGATCTCGTGCTCCCGCGGATTCTGGCTGGGCATGCCGTCGGAAACGCCGAAATCGCCGCCCTCGGCCACGGGGGGCTTCTCTCTCGGGAGATGGCGTTCAGGTTTCCGCCGTATCGCGCCAGTGCCCCCCGCGGCGAGCTAGAGTAACGCGACCATGGCCCATCGGATGCTCAAGATCATTCCCGAAAAGTGCACCGGCTGCATGCAGTGCGAGCTGGCGTGCTCCTTCGTCCAGACGGGCAGCTTCCAGCCTTCGCGCTCGGTGATCCGCGTTCACCTCTTCGACGAGCAGGCCTCCTACGCCCCCTACACCTGTTTTCAGTGCAGGGAGGCCTGGTGCATGACGGCCTGCCCGGTGAACGCGATCGCCATCAACCCCGCCACCGGCGCCAAGGTGGTGCTGGAAGCGACGTGCGTGGGGTGCGCGCTCTGCGCGCTCGCCTGTCCCTTCGGCACGATCTTCTATAACCCGGACACGAAGAAGGCTTTCAAGTGCAACCTCTGCGAGGGGGACCCGGCATGCGCCAAAGCGTGTCCCACCGCGGCGATCGTGTACGAGGAGGCCGCGGCCCCCGACTGGATGGCGCCGTGGTCGGAGAAAGTTCACTCACGGTATCTCGAAGTCGTGGCAGCGGGGGGCGAGTGATGGGCGGCTGGACGGGCCAGCTGCTTCGCGTCAACCTCACGAAAAAAAGCGTGAAAGTCGAACCGCTCAACATGATCTGGGCCCGGGACTTCATCGGCGGTCGTGGCCTCGCCGCGCGCTACCTCTTCGCCGAGATGGATCCGAGGGTGGACGCGCTGTCGCCGGAAAACAAGCTGTTGTTCGCGACAGGTCCCCTGACCGGCACCAACGCCTCGTGCGGGGCGCGCTACATGGTGGTGACGAAGGGTGCCTTGACCGGCGCCATCACGACCTCCAACTCGGGGGGCCACTGGGGGCCGGAGCTGAAATTCGCCGGCTACGACATGGTGATCGTCGAGGGCAAGGCGTCGGAGCCGGTGTACCTCTGGGTCTACGATGAGGAGGTGGAGATTCGGGACGCCCGTCACCTCTGGGGCAAGACCACATGGCAAACGGAAGACACGATCCGAGAGGAGAGCGGCGTCCCCGATGCCGTGGTCGCGTCCATCGGCCCGGCGGGAGAGCGGCTGGTCCGCTTCGCCTGCATCATTAATGATCGCCACCGCGCCGCGGGCCGGTCGGGGGTGGGCGCCGTGATGGGATCGAAAAATCTCAAGGCCATCGCCCTCAGGGGGACGCGCGGGGTGACGGTGGCCGATCCGCGGGCATTCCTCGAGGCGACCTGGCTAGGCAAGGCGCGGATGGCCAAGAACCCGGTGACAGGGAGCGGGTTCGCGCGCTTCGGTACGCTGGCGACCATGGACCCGATCAACGAGGTCGGCGCCCTGCCGACCTTGAACCACCGGCACGGCCAGTTCGAGGGCGTCAAGCAGATCGGGGCGGGGGCGCTCAAGAAGTCGGGGCGGCTTCTGACCAACAAGGCGTGCTTCGCCTGCACGA
This sequence comes from Candidatus Rokuibacteriota bacterium, assembly GCA_016201645.1. Classification (GTDB taxonomy): domain Bacteria; phylum Methylomirabilota; class Methylomirabilia; order Rokubacteriales; family CSP1-6; genus JACQCL01. The sequence goes on along the minus strand of JACQCL010000014.1, from coordinate 8,400 downwards.
TCGCGTGCGGGCGGGTGACCAAGGTGACCGGCGAGGGTGCGGCGCGCTACCTGATCCACACGTCGCGGAAGAACTGGGCATTGGCTGCCGAGGGGCCGGAGTACGAGAACGCCTGGTCCCTGGGCGCGGACTGCGGAGTCAGCGACCAGGACGCGGTCCTCATGGCCAACTACCTCTGCAACGAGCTCGGGATGGACCCGATCTCGATGGGCGTGACGGTCGCGGCGGCCATGGAGCTCTTCGAGAAGGGCGTGCTGACGGAGCGGCAGTGCGGCATCGCGTTGAGATTCGGTTCCGGGGAAGCGCTGATCAAGATGGTCGAGGAGACCGGCTGGCGCCGGGGGTTCGGCGACGAGCTCGCCGAAGGCTCCATGCGCTTCACCCGGAAGTTCGGCCATCCGGAGCTGTTCATGGGAGTCAAGGGCCAGGAGTTCCCGGCGTACGACCCGCGCGGGCTGCAGGGGATGGGGCTCGGCTACGCGACCTCCAACCGGGGGGCCTGTCACTTGCGCGCCTTCACCGCCGGGGCCGAGGTCTTCGGCAAGATGGACCGCACCGCCACCGAAGGGAAAGCCGAGCTGACCAAGAAGCTCCAGGACACCGGCGCGGCGGCCTTCGACGCCCCGGGCCTCTGCTCCTTCGTGGACTCGGCCGTGGGCCCCAAGGAGGTCGTGCCGATGCTGGTGGCGGCCACGGGGATCCCCTACACGGTCGAGGAGCTCCTGAAAATCGGCGAGCGCATCCATAATCTGGAGCGTCTCTGGAACCTCCGCGCGGGGTTCACCGCCAAGGACGACACGTTGCCGCCCCGGATGCTCACCGAGCCGCCACCCTCGGGCCCCAGCGCGGGTATGGTCAGCCGACTCCGGGAGATGCTGCCCCACTACTATGAGATCCGGGGGTGGGACGCCGAGGGGCGGCCGACCCCGGCCAAGCTCGCCGAATTGGGGCTCGCGTGATGCCCAGACACCACGTGGTGGTCGGCGGCGGACCGGCGGGGATTTTCGCCATCGAGACGATCCGCGATCTGGCGCCTCAGGACGAAATCACCTTGATCTCGGACGAGCCGGCGTACTCCCGCATGGTCCTGCCGTACTTCATGGCAGGGGAGATCCCTGAGGAGCACGTCTTCACAGGCAAGAACCGCTACTTCGAGCAGCTCAAGGTCAAGACAATCATCCAGCGCGTCAGCGCGATTGACCCGAAGGGAAAGACCCTCGCCCTTGCCGACAAGACTACTGTTCCCTTTGACACGCTCCTGATCGCCACGGGATCGTCCCCCCTGAAGGTGGACATTCCAGGCGCGACGGGCCCGGGGGTCTCCAACCTGTGGACCCTCGACGACGCGCGGAGAATCCTCTCGCGGATCAAGGGGAAGAAGGCCAAGGTCGTGTTCGTCGGCGCCGGGTTCATCGGTTTCATCGTCCTGAACGCTCTGGCCAAGGTCGGCTGCGATCTTTCGGTGGTGGAGATGGAGTCCCAGATCCTGCCGCGGATGCTCGACGGCCGGAGCTCCGAGCTGGCCACGGCTTGGCTCGCGAAGAAGGGGATCGCCTGTCACGTGGGAGTCCGGGCGACCGAGGTTGGCGATCGAGCCGGCCAGAAGGTGGTCAAGCTTTCTGACGGAAAGTCGCTGACCTCGGACCTCGTGGTGATCGCCGTGGGCGTGAGGCCGAACGTGGACCTCGTGAAAGGATCGGGGATCAGGACGAACTACGGGATTCTGGTGGATGAGCACCTCCGGACGAACTTCCCCGGCATCTATGCTGCGGGCGATGTGGCCGAGGGGAACGACCTCTCCACGGGCCAGCCGGCAGTCCATGCGATCCAGCCGACGGCGGCGGAGCACGGGCGGGCGGCGGGCGCCAACATGGCCGGCCGCCCGGTCGCGTACGCGGGCAGCCTCAGCCTGAATATTCTGGACATCGTGAAGCTCCAAACCGCTTCGTTCGGCCTCTGGCGAAGCGATGGGCGGGAGACGACCGTTGTGGAGAACGCCTCCCGCCCGGTGTACCGCAAGCTCGTCTGGGACGGGGATCGGATCGTGGGGGCCATCTTCCTCGGCCCGGCCGCCGACGTGGCGCTCCTGAACGATATGGGCATGGTCAAGGGGTTGATTCAGACCAAGACGCCGCTCGGCGAGTGGAAGGGCTACATCCAGAGGAACCCGATGGACATGCGCCGGCCCTACGTCGCCTCGGGAGTGGCCGTGAAGCTGCTGGATCATACCCTCTTGGGGGCCGATACAGGCGAGCGGCGCTATCGATTCCGGGATGCCCAACCCGAATCGAAGCCCACGGGCGCTCACTCAGTCTTCGTCTCCACCAAGCCTTCCGGGTGAGCGACTTCCAGCCGCTTGACGCCTTTCGCTCGCCGCGGTTCGGGCAGCCGTCCACCTTCATGCGCCTGCCCCACCTGCGGGACGCCGAACGACTGGATGTGGCGCTTATCGGGATCCCGTACGACGGCGGCACCTCTTACCGCCCCGGGGCTCGCTTCGGGCCGCGAGCCGTCCGCGATCAGTCGGCTCTGATCCGTCCCTGGAATCCGGTCCTGAACGTCTCTCCCTTCGAGAAACTCCGGGTCGCCGACTACGGCGACGTGGACACCGTTCCGATCTCCATCGAGCGGACGTACGAAGCAGTGGAGCGCGAGGTCCGGCACCTGCTTCAGCACGGCGCGATTCCCGTCTCGGTGGGGGGCGACCACTCGGTGACCCTCCCCATTCTCCGAGCTATCGCCGAGCGACACGGGCCGGTGGGGCTCGTCCACTTCGACGCCCACCCCGACACCTGGGACGAGTATTTCGGCTCCAAGCATTTCCACGGGACCCAATTCCGCCGAGCCGTGGAGGAGCGCCTCATTGATCCGCGCCGGACCATCCAGATCGGGATCCGTGGCCCCCTCTACGGACCGGAGGACTTCGCCTTCCACGCCGAGCACGGGCTCGAGGTGATTCGGATCGAAGCGGTGAAAGAGCGCGGAATCGGCTGGGTGACCGACCGGCTGCGGAGGCTCCTGGGCAGGCCGGTCTATTGCTCCTTTGACATTGACGCCGTTGATCCGGCCTATGCCCCGGGAACGGGCACGCCGGAAGTCGGCGGCCTGACGGCGTACGAAGCGGTTAGCCTGGTCAGGGCCCTTCAGGGAGTCACGCTCGTCGGGGCCGACGTCGTGGAGGTCTCGCCGCTCTACGACGGACCGGGTCAGGTGACAGCCCTCCTCGCCGCGAATCTTCTCTTCGAGTTTGTCTGTCTCTTCGCCCTCCAACGCTGAGCGAAGCGCCCGTCCCCGCTGTGGTATAGTCAAGCCGTAGGATGAAGTGATGAAATGGCCTTGGACGTTGATTTTTCCGTTCCTCCTCCTCGCCCCGGCCCCCGCGCAGGCGGCAGAGCCCGTGTCGCTCATCCAGATCGAGGGGGTCATCAGCCCGATCACGCTCCGTCTGATCTCGACGGCCATTGACCGGGCCCAGGCGGACCGGGCCCAGGCCCTGGTCATCCAGCTCGACACACCCGGCGGGCTCGAGCGCTCCATGCGCTCCATTGTCCAAAAGGAGCTGAATTCGGAGGTTCCCGTCGTCGTGTTCGTCAGCCCGACCGGCGCGCGGGCAGCCTCGGCCGGCGTGTTCATCACGATGGCGGCTCATGTGGCGGCCATGGCGCCGGCCACCAACATCGGCGCGGCTCACCCGGTGGCGGTGGGGGGCGGGCAGATCGACAAGGTGAGCGCGAAGAAGATCGAGAACGACGTCGCGGCGTTCGCCCGGACCATCGCCACCGAGCGGGGGCGGAATGCCGAGTGGGCGGAGAAGGCCGTGCGTTCTTCCGTCTCCGCGACCGAGCGGGAGGCGGTGAAGCTCAAGGTGGTGGATCTCATCGCCGAGAATGTCTCTGATCTCCTGGCGAAGATCGACGGCCGGACTGTGAAGACTGTCAAGGGGTCCGTGACGCTCAGGACGGCGGACGCGCCGGTCAAGAGGGTGGAGATCGGCTTCCGCGACAAGTTCCTGAACCTCATCACCGATCCGAACATTGCCTACATCCTGATGATGATCGGGATGCTCGGGCTCTTCTTCGAGCTCTCCAATCCGGGCGTGATCCTCCCGGGAGTGCTGGGGGGGATCAGCCTGATCCTGGCCTTCTTCGCCTTCCAGAGCCTGCCGATCAACTATGCGGGGCTTCTCTTGATCCTGTTCGGCGTCGTGCTCTTGATCGCCGAGATCAAGGTGGTGAGTCACGGGGTCCTCACCATCGGCGGCATCGTCTCGATGATCCTGGGCTCCCTCATGCTCTTTGAGGCGCCGGAGGCCGATCTCCGGGTCTCGTGGTGGGTGATCCTGCCGACCGTGGGGACGACCGCGGCAATCTTCGCCTTCGCCGTCACTGCCGGAGTCAGAGCCCTCTACCAGAAACCCTCCACGGGTGAGTACGGGCTGATCGGCCAGGTGGGGGTCGCGCGCTCGCCCCTGGCCCCGGCCGGCCAGGTCTTCATCCGGGGGGAGCTCTGGCAGGCGGTGGCCGAGAACGGGGCGGTGGCCCAGGGGGAGCCGGTGAAGGTGACCGCGGTCGAGGGGCTGACCTTGAAGGTGACGAAGGCGACCGGAGCCTAGGAGGGCGCCATGTTTGGTCTCGAATGGCTGTTCAGCTTTATTCCCGTCGTCGTGATCGTCCTGTTCATCATCGGTTCCTCGGTCCGGATCCTGCGCGAGTACGAGCGGGGCGTGATCTTCCGCCTCGGAAAGAAAGCCCGGTCAATCTTCAACCCGGGCGGCGACGGCCTGGGCCCGGGCCTCCTCCTGCTGATCCCGTTCGTGGACAAGATGGTGAAGGTGAGCCTCCGGACCGTGGCCATGGATGTGCCGCCCCAGGACGTGATCACCCGCGACAACGTGTCGATCAAGGTGAACGCGGTGATTTACTTCCGGGTGCTGGATTCGGAAAAGGCGATCATCCAGGTGGAGGACTACCTCTACGCCACCTCCCAGATGGCGCAGACGACGCTCAGGAGCGTCCTGGGCCAGCAGGAGCTGGATGATCTCCTCTCCGCCCGCGACAAGATCAACCAGCAACTGCAGAAGATCATCGACGAGCACACCGATCCGTGGGGGGTCAAGGTCTCGACCGTGGAGGTCAAGCACATTGACCTGCCCCAGGACATGCAGCGGGCGATGGCGAAACAGGCCGAGGCCGAGCGCGAGCGTCGGGCCAAGGTGATCAACGCCGACGGCGAATTTCAGGCGGCGGCGAAGCTCTCGGAGGCCGCCCAGGTGCTCACCCGCTATCCCGTCGCGGTCCAGTTGCGTTTCTTGCAAACGATGCGCGAAGTTGCTTCAGAACGGAACACGACGACCTTCTTCCCCATTCCGATTGACCTCGTCTCTCCGTTCCTCCGCGGGGCGTCACCGTCCGAAGCCGGCAAGCCCTGAGCGGGATGGAGATCGTCGAGCAGCCCGAGCTGATGCAGGACCTCGCCGACCGCCTGCGGCGCGAGGGAAAGCAGATCGGCCTCGTTCCCACGATGGGCGCGCTGCACGACGGGCACCTCTCCCTCATGCGGCGCTGCCGGTCGGAGAACGACACCTCCGTCATGAGCCTCTTCGTCAATCCGCTCCAGTTCAATCAGAAAAGCGACCTCGCAGCCTACCCGCGGGATCTGGAGGGGGATTTGAAGAAGGCCGAGGCCGCCGGCGTTGATCTGGTCTTCGCGCCGACAGAACAGGCGATGTATCCCGAGGGGTTCCAGACGTTTGTGACGGTCGAAGAACTGACGAGACGCTGGGAAGGTGAGTTCCGCCCGGGGCACTTCCGGGGCGTGGCCACGGTGGTGGCGAAGCTCTGCACCATCGTGAAGCCCCATCGGGCCTACTTCGGCCAGAAGGACTACCAGCAGGCCTTGGTGGTCGAGCGCATGGTCCGGGATCTGTATCTCGACGTCGAAATCGTCGTCATGCCCATCGTGCGGGATCCCGACGGGTTGGCCCTGAGCTCCCGGAACGTGAACTTGAGCATCGAAGAGCGGAAGGCGGCGCTGTCCCTCCACCGATCGTTAGCCTTCGCCGAAGAGCGGGTCCGGGCAGGGGAGCGTGACGCCAAGGCGATCGTCGAGGGGATGCGGCGGATCATCGAGCGAGAGCCCCTGGCCCGGGTGGACTACATCGCCTGTTGCCATCCGGAAACTCTGGAACCCCTGGACCGGATTGGCGGGAGGGTCCTCTTCACCCTCGCCGTCTGGATCGGGAAGACCCGCCTCATCGACAACGCTCTGATCCCACGCTGATCGCCGAGCGCCGGGTGGACAAAAATCTGCCACCCGGTGTATCGTAAGGGCTTGTCGCGGGGGGTTAGCTCAGTTGGGAGAGCGCGGCGTTCGCAACGCCGAGGTCGAGGGTTCGAATCCCTTACCCTCCACCATTTCAAGCGGGCACGCGTGAAGGGGCGGTGAGGAGCCGCCCCTTTCTATTGAGGACGTTCAGGCAAGGAGGGACCGATGTGGCGAGAGCGAGTCGGGCTGTACGCCGTGGCGTGTTCGCTGGTCGGGGCGATCCTCGTCCTCGCGGTCCCGGGGTTAGCGCAGTTGCCGGCCAACGTCATGCTCGTGCGCGGGACGATCGACGGCGCCGAGCCGGGGGCGGTGACGGTCAAGACGAAGGATGGGCCGACCCGCATCGGCCTCACCGAGAAGACGGGGTACGCGTCGGTCTTCGCCGCCAGGTTCAAGGAGATCAAGAAGGGCGACTACGTCGGGATCACCGCCCGGCGCGGGGCGGACGGGAACTGGCAAGCCCTGGAGGTCCACATCTTCCCCGAAGCGATGCGGGGGCTTTCGGAGGGGCATTATCCCTGGGACTTTCCGGGGACCACGATGACCAACGCCGTCGTGGCCGACATCGTTCGGCGCGTGGATGGCCCGCTCCTGACGCTGACCCCGAAGGGACAGTCCGTCCAGATCGCGGTCCCACCCACGGCGGCGATTGTGCGCGTTGAGCTTCAACAGGTCGGCGCGCTCCGGCTCGGCGCCGGAACGGTGGTCGTGGTCCGCAAGGAGACCGACGGCAGCCTCACAGCCCTGCGGCTCTATGTGGGCCAGGGGGGTGTCATGCCGCCCTTCTGAAGCGTCCGGCCCTCCATTTTCTTGGTGCTTCTCTCCCGCGCCGTCTATCATACGGAGCAATGGTCGGTCCCAACGCTCTCGCGGGAGGGAAGCGATGACCCTGGGCGGATGGATCTTCCTCGGTGTCCTGGCCGTGCTGGTCTGGTTCGCGATCGCCACGTACAACCGGCTCGTGGGTTTGAGCCAGCGCGGGGGGGAAGCGTGGTCGGACATCGACGTCCAGCTCAAGCGGCGCACGGACCTGGTCCCGAATCTCGTCGAGACCGTCAAGGGCTACGCCTCCCACGAGCGCCAGACCTTTGAGGAAGTGACCCGCTGGCGGAGCGCCGCGCTGACGGCGGGGTCTCCCGGGGCGCGGGCGCAGGCCGAAAACCAGCTGACCCAGGCTCTCCGCAACCTGTTTGCCGTGGCGGAGAACTATCCGGAGCTGAAGGCCAACCAGAACTTCCAGCAGCTCCAGTCGAACCTCGCCGAAATCGAGGAGGCCGTGCAGAATGCCCGCCGCTACTACAACGCGGTGGTGCGCGACCTGAACACCGCCATCGAGAGCTTTCCCTCGAACTTCGTGGCGACCGCCTTTCGGTTCAAGAAGCGTGAGTTCTTCGAGCTCGACCGGCCGGAGGAGCGCCAGGTTCCGCGAGTCTCCTTCGGCACCTAGCCGGACCCGCATGGGCCGGCTCGCGCCCTCAGTCCTCCTCGTTCTCTTCCTGGTCGCGCCGGCGGGAGCCCAGGCCCGTTCCTATTCCATCGAATCGTTCAAGGTTTCCGTCCAGGTGAACCCGGACTCGAGCCTGCTGGTCCAGGAGACGATCGCCTTCGCCTTCAGGGGAAGCCACCAGGGAATCTATCGCACAATCCCGGTCCGCTACCAGCGTCAAGGCTTCAACTACGACCTCAGGGTTGACGGCATTCAGGTTCTGGACGGTCTCGGCAGTCCGCTGAAGACGGAGATTTCCTACCCGGGGCGCTCCGTGAAGATCAAGGCCTGGGTGCCCGGGGCCGAGAACGCCACGCGGACCGTGACCATCATCTACCGCGTGCGCCGGGGGCTCCTGGCGTTCGACGATCACGATGAGCTCTACTGGAACGTCATCGGGACCGAGTGGGCGGCCCCGATCCGCGAGGCCGAGGCTACCGTAGGGCTGCCGAAGAGCGTCCCCCTGGAGGCCGTTCGCACGCTGGCCTTTACGGGGCCGTTCGGCGCTGCGGGCAAAGATTACGTGCTGGCCCGGGCGGAGAATTTTCTGATTTTCAGAACGACGCGCCCCCTGGGGATCCGGGAGGGCC
>JACQCL010000168.1 GCA_016201645.1 Candidatus Rokuibacteriota bacterium | reverse complement strand
CGTAGCGGCCCCCGGTGCGCTCCAGTTCGTGCAGGAGCGTGGTCATCAGCTTGGCACCGGTACAGCCCAGCGGGTGGCCGAGCGCGATGGCGCCGCCGTTCACGTTGACCTTCGCCATGTCCGGGTGGAGTTCCCGCTCCCAGGCGAGCACGACCGAGGCGAAGGCCTCGTTGATCTCGCTCCGGTCCATCCGGTCGAGGGTCAGCCCGGCTTTCTTCAGCACGCGCTGAGTGGCGGGGATGGGGCCGGTCAGCATGATGGTCGGGTCCACGCCGGCCAGCGCCGTGGCGACGACCCGCGCCCTGGGCGTGAGGCCGAGTGCCCGGGCTTTGGCCTCCGACATCAGGAGAAGCGCGGCGGCCCCATCGGAGATCTGGCTAGAGTTGGCTGCCGTCACCACGCCGTCGGTCTTGAACGACGGGGCGAGGCTCGCCATCTTCTCCCGGTTGACCGGCACGCGCACGCCCTCGTCCGTTGCGAAGACGGCCCCGTCCGGCAAGGTCACGGGCGCGATTTCGCGCTTGAAGCGCCCCTCGGCGATGGCCCGGCCGGCCTTCTCGTGGCTCTGGGCCGAGAACTCGTCCAGCTCCTCCCTTTTGAGGCCCCATTTCTCCGCGATCAATTCCGCGGAGAGCCCCTGAGGAACGATCGTGTAGCGCTCGGAGAGTTTCGGGCTGATCGGCCCCTCGCCCGGTCCCTCGCCGTTGGAGCCCATCGGCACCCGCGTCATGTGCTCGACCCCGCCGGCGATCACGACGTCGTACTGGCCGGCCATGACCCCCATGGCGGCAAAATTGGCCGCCTGCTGGCCGGAGCCGCACATCCGGTCCAGGGTCACCCCGCACACGTCGAGGGGGAGGCCTGCGATCAGCGCGGCGTTGCGCGCGATGTTGAACCCTTGCTCGCCCACCTGGTCCACGCACCCGATCACGACGTCTTCGATCTCGTTGGGGTCCACGCCTGTGCGCGCGACCAGTTCTCTGAGCGTGAGCGCCAGGAGGTCGTCAGGCCGGACGCCTGAGAGTCTCCCGTTCCTCTTCCCGACCGCCGTCCGAACCGCCCCGACGATCACGGCGTTGTTCATGGCACCCTTCCGTTCATAGACGCTTCCTCATCTTAGTCTCGGCGTTCCAGGCGTGTCAACGAGCGCGCTTGACCTGGTCGGCCAGCTTGCAGAACCCGCAGAGCGTGCCCGTGGTGACTTGGCCGCAGCGGGCGCATTCGTTCAACTCGACCTCGCCGACGCGCTCGAAGGCCGGGCGGGCCTTTTCCAGAAAGCCGTAGAGGAAATTGTGCTTGGCCCCGGGGGAGGCCTCTTCCAGGCGGTTCAGGATCTCCTTGTGCAGGAGGGACGTGGCGCCCTTGGCAAACGGGCACTCTTCCACGATGTAATCGATCCCGCGGAGGAAGGCGTAGGCGGCCGTTTCCAGCTCCGAGAGGCGGTAGAGCGGCTTGACCCGCCTGACCAGCTTCGGGTGCGTGGACCCAAGCGACGGCGACTGCCGGGCGAGCGGCTCGGTTTGCCAGTGGAGGACCGAGCCCAGGAGCGTGGCCGCCTCGTCGTCCAGGTTGTGGCCCGTGGCGACGACGGCGAAGCCGTGGTCCAGCGCGGCTTTGTTCGTGAGGTAGCGCTTGGAAAGCCCGCACGCCGAGCAAGTGGGCCGGCGGGTCGCGGCGTGCACTTCGGGGATCGCCGCGCCGACCTCTTCCTCGACGGACACCGTCAGGAGCGGCGCCTCGCGAGCGGCGGCGAACGCCTTGCACTTGGCCTTGGACTCCTTCGAGTAGTCATAGATGCCAAGGTCCAGGTAGAGGCCGGTGGCCTTGTACCCCCCCTCGAGAAGCACATCCCAGAGGGCGAGTGAATCCTTTCCCCCCGAGACGGCGACGAGCACGGACTCCTCCCGCGTGAACATCCGGTGGCGCTTCACTGCCTCCGCGACCTGCCTCCGGAAGAACTCCACGAAGTCCGGAGCGCAGAAGGCCGTGTTGTGCCGGCGCAACTCCAGCACCGCCGCCCCGCCGCACTTCCGGCACTTCACCGGGCGCCTCCCGAAATCACGGGGCGCACCTCGATCTCGTCATCCTCCCCCACGATCGCGTCGGTCGTCAGGAGCTCGGTGCCGCGGATCACGAGCACCGTGCCCGGCAGAAGACCGAGCTCCTTGAGGAGATCTCTCACCCGCCGGCGTCCGGTCACTTCCACCTCGCGCTTGGGATGCCGGAGGACCACTTTCATGTCAGGCCTTCGGGAACCCCCGCGAGGTCTTCACGGCCTGCAGTTGCTGGAGATGATCCGCGTCGTGGCGGGCCTGGAGCATCCACCACTGGGCCAGGTTCAGGTCGCCGAGGGCAAAGTGCTTCCACGTGAGCGGGCGCGGGTCCGCCGAGCCGAGCCGCTCGATGGACTGGCGGCTCCTCTCGCGCGTACCCCTCATGTCTGCCAGGAGTTGACCGATAGCATGCCCTTTCTCCGGCCTCACCACCGGCGGGGCTTCCATGGGCCCCGGCGGCATCGCGGGAAAGGGTGGAAAGGCGGTCAGGCCGGGCGGGTACGGGGCCAGCTTGCCCGCCGCGTCCGCTTCCTTGATCAGCTTCGTGGTGAGCTTGCCCGTGTTGATTTCGGCGAGCGTCAGGTGATGGAGAATCTCGCCCACCGACCAGTCCTCGTCGCTGGGCCGCCAGTCGGCCTGCGCCTGAGAGAGCCCCTCGGCCTCCCGCAGAACTTTTTGACGGACGGCCTGAAGCTCGTTCCAGAGAGTTTCCACGGCAGGGGGAAGTGCCATCGTGTGAGCCTCCTCCTTTGGGATTATAGCCGCCGACGGTTCGCGGGGTCTAGTCGTTGTCGGGAGGTGGTGAAAAGTGATGCGCGGTGATCCTGTGATGGCTCCCGGGGACCGCCTCGAACGGGTCCACGTGCATGGCGATGTCGCCGAGGTGGGGAACTTCGTGGAGGAGGAGATGGCGGACCTCCTCCGAAATTCGATGTCCCTCGATCACCGACAGCGACCCTTCGACGCTGATCGTCGCCTCGGCATAAAGGCGGTGCCCAAGCCACCGGCCGCGCACATCGTACACATCCCGAACGCCCGCGACCGTGCACGACCGCTGGACAATCTCACCCAGCAACTCAGGGTCAATGGCATCCATGAACCGCGCCAGGACGTCCTGACTGACTTCCCAGAGGATCGCGAGGATCGCCACGGTGATCACAAGGCCCGCCAGGGGATCAGCGAGTGGAAAGCCGAGCGCCACTCCTCCAAGCCCCACGAACGCCGCCAGGGAGGTGAACGCGTCGATCCGCGCGTGCTGGCCGTCAGCGACAAGGGCCGCGCTGCCGATCTCTCGTCCCGCCCGGATGCGGACGCGGGCCACCGCCTCGTTGCCGATGGCTCCGACAACCGCAGCGGCCATCGCCAGAGGCAAGTGGGTAGGAGCGACCGGGGCGAGGAATCGTGAGACCACCTCGTAGCCGGCCCACCCCGCGCTCCCGAGGATCACGAGAAGGATGGCGAGGCCCGCGGCATCCTCGGCCCGATGGTAGCCGTAGGAAAAGCGGGCCGAGGGGCCTCGCTGACCGAGACGGAACGCGATCCAGAGGGGAACGCTCGTCAGCGCATCGGCAACGTTGTGCAGCGTGTCCGCCAGAAGGGCGACGCTGCCGCTCAAGACGACGACCGCGGCCTGGAGCAGCGCGGTGGCCAGCAGTCCAACGAGCGAGAGCTTGACCGCTCGGATGCCCCGGCTGTCGTGAGTGCCCATGGCTCGTTGGTGATGAACACTACTCACGTCGTCCTTATAGATGAATTGGGGAGGGACTGTCAACCGGCGGGCGTTACTCCTGCATTGCGTCGTCGCCGACGCTCAGGATATAGTGAGGCGCGATGACTCCGGCACGGGCGCGCGCGACGCTGGCCACCTGCGGCGCCACTCATTTTCTCCACGACGGCTTCTCGGATGTGATCTACGTCCTCCTCCCCGTCTGGGCCGCGGAATATCGTCTCTCCTTCGCCCAGGTAGGACTCCTGAGGACGGCCTACACGAGCGGGATGGCGAGCTTCCAGATCCCGGTGGGGATCCTGGCGGAGCGGTGGGGGGAGCGGGGACTCCTGGCGGTGGGGACGGCGGTGACGGCCCTGGGCTTTCTGGTCCTCGGGCTCGCCGGAGGATTCGCGAGCCTCCTCCTCATGCTCCTCCTGGCCGGGCTCGGCTCGGGCGTCCAGCACCCGCTCTCCTCCTCGCTGGTTTCCAAGGCCTATGAGACCGGCCGCCGCCGCACCGCGCTTGGCACCTTCAATTTTTCGGGGGACCTGGGGAAGGTCACCGTCCCGGCGGTGATCGCCTTGGTCACGGCCGCCATCGGCTGGCGCCAGGCCACGGCGGGGTACGGCGCCCTCGGCCTCGCCGCGGCGCTCGGGATCTTTGTCGTCCTGGGCCGTCTCGGCGCGGGCGCGGCGACGAGCGAGGAGCACGGTCGAGGGACCGCTCCCGCGCGGGGCGGCTGGGGCATCCGGGATCGGCGAGGGTTTCAAGCCCTCTCGGCCATCTACGTCGTGGACAACTCCACCCGCACCGCGTTTCTCACGTTTCTTCCGTTCCTGCTGATGGCCAAGGGCTCCACGGTGAAAGCCGTCGGGCTGGCGCTGGCGCTCGTCTTCGCCGGCGGGGCCACGGGGAAATTCGTCTGCGGCGTCATGGCGGAACGGATCGGCGTGATCCGCACCGTGATCCTGACCGAGCTCGTCACCGGCGGGGGAATTCTCCTGCTGATCGCGCTGCCGCTCGTTCCGGCGCTGGTCCTCCTCCCGAACCTCGGCGTCGGACTG
>JACQCL010000167.1 GCA_016201645.1 Candidatus Rokuibacteriota bacterium | reverse complement strand
GGGACTCATGGCATCGCACGACGACAACCACCTGGATCAGCTAAGACGCGCGCTCGACGGAAGACCCTAAGGCGAGCGGTGGGCGGAGGAAGGGGACTAGTAGCCGCTACGCCGCTCCGGGCTGGGGGGAGGGCTGGGCTCGGGGCGGTCGGGACTCACCGGCTCCCATCCCTTGGCCTTCATGCACGCGTAATCCAGCTTCCTCCCTTTCATGCAACTGTCCCGATCCCGGTTGAACTCCGCCGTCGTGTATTCCTTGCCCAGCTTTTGCCAGAGGGGCTCTTCCTTCGAGGCACAGCCGGACTCGCTCAGAAGCAGAAGGGCGAGAATCCCAAGGGCCGGGCGAATCAGCATCTTGCTCCCTCCTCCCCGTCGGTCATGCGGGGTCGGACCGCTGCTGAGGTCGCCGAGAGTGTAACACATCGCTGCCATGGTGGCCGTCGGCCGTGGCTCGCTCCATGATAGAAATGGCATTGTCTTTGCTGTTTTGGATAGAATGAGGGAGCGTCCAATGAAACTTGCAAAGCGCCGCACGAAACGCCGGGGGAAAGTCCCCCCGAGCCGGGCCGCGAGGATCCTCATGAGGGACTCTCGCCGATACCCCGCGAGCAGAGGCGGAGTGGGACGTGAGCGTCGAGAGTCCCGGGAGCCGCGCCAAGAAGGGGAAGCTCATAGGGCTGAACCCCTTTGGGGCGAAACTCCGGCTCAGACCCAAACAGCCGGCGCCACCCGAAGGGGCTACACTTCAGCTTCGGTTTGCCCCATCCCGGGGCGAGCCTCCCCTGACCATCAAGGGGCTGGTGTGGCGAACGGACACGGACGGCCAGGCCATCGTCTTCATCAATCTCAGCACCAGCGACTTCCTCCACCTCAAGACGCTGGTGAAGGCGCCCTCTCACGCTCCGGCCTGAGACCCGGACCGGCAAGACGCAGTAGCCGACGGCTTCAGCGGGACGGGTCAAGGTGGACGGCCAGCGCGCGCGCCGGCCGCCCGCTGGTGTTCTTGACGTCGTGTTCCATCCCGGCCCGCTGCCAGTAGGCCTGACCCGCCTTGAGCGTTCGGCTCCGGCCGTCGCCGAGAACCTCCTCCAGCTCCCCCTCCAGCATCACGAACAAGGTGGGCCCGGGGTGGCTGTGGCGACCGGTCCGGGCACCCGGATCCCAGTGGTCGAGGTTCGCATGGACCCGCGTTCGCTTCGGGATCTCGTCGGTTGAAAGGTCCAGGAGGACCTCGGCCCACATCCGGGGCGACGTTTGCCCTCGGGCACGCTCGACAGCCATGCCGGCGGCGAACGCGAGGAGGACGGCGAGGACGACACCGGCGACTCTCATCGTCGTGAGGGTCACCGCGGCGCGATCCGGATCGAGGCCGGATGGCCGTTGACCTTCAGGCGGAGAGCCGTGTCTTCCAGCCCCGTCCCGGTCAGCCGATAGACCGCCAGCTCCTTCTCCACGTAGTTCTGGACGAGGATGTGCTTGCCATCGGGGGTGAAGGTGACGCCCTGGGTATTCCTTCCCGTCGCGGCCTCAGCGACCTTCGTGGCCTTCGTCCCTCGAAGCGAGAAGAGCAGGAGCCGCCCCTGCTCCGCCCGGAACGGGCTGCCCTTCGGCCGGTTCGTGCCGTTCGAGATCCCGACGGCGAGCCATTTCCCGTCGGGGGAGATCGCCACGCCTTCGGGCCACTGGCCGACCGTGACGTGATCCACCGAGCGGATCGGCCGGAGGGTCATGTCGATGAGCGTTACCGTATCGGCATCGCCCGAGCCGCGCCCGACGTTGGCGACCACAGCCAGCTTGCCGTCGGGGGAGATCTCCATCGCGTAGGGTTGGGTTCCCACCGTCACGTCACGATTGGTGTACTCGACCTTCGTCCCGTCGACGGTCAGGATAGCGACCGTGTTTTCGCCGCGCTTGGAGGCGAGGGCCCACTTCCCGTCGGGGCTGATCGCGACGTGGCCGACGCGGGACTTCTCATCGCCGACCTTGACCTTCCCGACGAGGGTGACGGTCTTCCCGCTGATCGTCAGGACCGAGACAGTCCCGTCGGACAGATGGGCCACCAGCGCCAGGTCGCCCGTCCGGTTGATCGACAGCCCCAGAGGGTGGCTGCCCAGTGGCACCTCGGCGATGATTTTGGGAGGGGAGGCTTCCAGATCCACGACCTGGATGACGTCCTCGAGCACCAGCTTGGTCTTGTCACTCGGATCCACCCGGTTCGGGGCTGAGACGAGGGCGAGCTTCTCGTCAGGGGTGAGCACCACGCTCGTGGGGGGCGCGGCGACGCTGTGCTTGACCTTGATTTCCGCCACGACCCGCGGTGGAAAGCCGGACACATCGAGAACGGTCAGCGTGTCAGGCGGGGC
>JACQCL010000183.1 GCA_016201645.1 Candidatus Rokuibacteriota bacterium | reverse complement strand
GTGGTGGATCCACACTCGACGTCGATGCTGCGGTTGGCCACGAGGGGGATGCGGGTCGCCGGGGTGACCTCCTTCTTCTCGAGCTTGATCCGCTTGGCCAGCTTCTTCTCCAGGCGGGCCCGGATGGCCTCCAGGAGGTCGATGGAGAAGCCGATCCACTCGTTCTTCTCGTTGATGAACGCGAAGGGGATGGAGCTGCCCCGCGTCCCCGCGGTCAGGACCCCGGTCCGGCTGATCTTCCCCAGGACTGTCTCGGCCAGGACCGGCGCGGCCGCACCGAGCAGCAGGAGACCCCCAAGCCACACAGCAACGCATCGCTTCATCGGACACCCTCCTTGGCCAGGTCGGTCATCACCTCCAGCACCTCGTTGATCATCTCGGGGTCAAGCGCCGAGGTTGGCTCGTCGCCCGTGGGGTCCCTCTGGTGTGCCGTGACTTGTTCCGGCGGTCTCCGTGGAGATGATGATCCCGGCCCCAAGGGCTCACCGGATCACCTGGTCGGCCCGGATGAGGAGGGACTGCGAGATCGTGAGCCCAAGGGCCTTCGCGGTCTTGAGGTTGATGACTAGCTCGAACTTCGTGGGCTGCTCCATAGGGAGATCGGCGGGCTTGGCCCCTTTCAAGATTTTGCCGACGTAAACGGCGGCACGCGAGAACATGTCAGAGATGCCCGGCCCGTAGGACATCAGGCCCCCTGCATCCACAACCTCTCTGGATGCGTACACTGCTGGCAGGCGGCTCGTCGCCGCGAGATCGGCAATCCGTCTTCCGTGGAGAACGATTAAGGGATCCGAAAATGCAATCAGCGCGTCAGCTCGCTCTCTGCTCATGGCTGAGAACGCGGTATCGAAATCGTCGGGGCCCCGGATCTCCACGGATTGAAGCGTCATGCCCAACACCTGGGCGGCGGCTCGCATCTCTGTCCAATCGGATGACCAGAAGCGGAAGTTGGCGCTGAACCGCTCGGAATAGGCCGGATTCCATAGGACGGCCACGCGCCTCACCCTGGGGAGGGCCTCTTTCAGCAGCTCAAGACGTTTGGCCCCGAGCTCCGGCGTGAGCTCGGACAGCCCCGTGATGTTGCCTCCCGGTCGAGCGAGGCTGGAGATAAGCCCGGTCGCAACAAGGTCGTCGTTACATGCCGCTACAACGATGGGGATCGTGCTGGCTGCTTGACTGGCGGCATTGAGCGGTGCCCCACAGGCGTCGACAACAATGACGTCAACCTTGAGGCGGACCAGCTCGGCCGCGAGGTCGGGGAGCCGCTCGGCCTTCCCCTCGGAATATCGGCGCTCGATCGCGATGTTCTGGCCCTCCACATAGCCGAGCTCGCGCAACCCTTGCAGGAATGCGTCATACGGAGGCCGGTACGCGTTTCCGAGAAGACCTATTCGAAAGACTTTCCCCGCCTGCTGCGCGTCGGCGGCGAGCGGCGCCCAGAGGATGCCGAGAGCGAGGGTGACGATGAGCCCGACAGCTCTCACCGTCCTCGTCTCCTCGGTCCGACAGACACACACACGCTCTCGCCGGCCATGTGCACAGCCAACGAGGGCGTTAAGGAGCTTTCCGGGGACCCAATCCAAGAGCATCTCCAAGTTCTCCCCGCGGACCGGACGGTCAATAAAGCTGCGGGATGCACGGACTGTAGGCGCAGTGGGCGAGGGTGTCAAGGCAAAAGCACTAATTCGACCCCCATTCGTTAAGCCGGCGCCCGCCTGTGCTTGGACCGGTCAAGGACTTTTCGGGATCAGGTGTCCTCTTTGAGCAGGCGTTTGAGCTCTTCCAGGTGGGCCAGCACGCCGTAGCAGAGGCCTGTGATCTTCCCGTGGAGGGAGCGATCCCAGTGGACGGCTACCCCGGCGCACCCGTGAACCTGCTCGGTCAGCTCGGTGATGCGGGACTGAAGCCTCAGGATTTCCTCCTCCGACTCCGCAATGTCGCGCAGCAACTCGTCTCGGTTAGTCATGGCCACGCCTCCTGCCCTGCCACGAAGGTCCTCAACACTTTAACTCGGAGCAACTCCTCCGGCGGAACTTCAAGCGGGTTCCTGTCCAGGACGATCAGATCGGCGCGCTTGCCAGGCTCGAGGCTCCCGCACTCCTGCCCAAGGCCAGCCGCCCGCGCGGCGTTGATTGTATAG
>JACQCL010000182.1 GCA_016201645.1 Candidatus Rokuibacteriota bacterium | reverse complement strand
TCCGGGGTCGGCACCTGGCCGAACATCCGCTCCCCGATCTTGTAAAAGGTCCGAACCGCCAATCCGGGCTCTCTCACCCCTGCCATCCGTTCCATCGCGGTCGCCTCCTTCCCCTTACTGCTTTTTCTCCATTGTGCCCTTATCCTCCTTCATCATGCCTCCCTCTTTTTTCATCATGCCGTCGTCCTTCTTCATCATCCCCCCTTCTTCCTTCATCATCCCCTTGTCGCCGTCCATCATGGTCCCGGCGCAACCCGCCAGCAACAGGACCGAGCCCATCGCCAGCGCCACCGCGCCCCTCGTCCACCCCCATCCCATTCCACGCATCTGTCTTCCCCCTTTCGGTCAAGCCCTCATGGGCTCTGGAGACAGTCTGCTCTTGTGACGGCGGGGAGGTGTCACAGGGATGTCAAATGTTTGTCTAAAAGGGTTCCCTCGTCCCGGGGTCGAAGAAGTAGTCCAGGGAGAGCCACAGGCTCTTGCTGTACCGGAAGAACCACAGCGGAAAGACGATGCAAAATCCCCCCCACAGGAGGAGCTGGGGAACGAGCGACAGGCCGACCAGATAATCCAGAACAAAGTACCCCGGAACCGCGACGAGCACCGTCGCGGCGTAGTTGAGGTAGATCGCGCCCACGAAATACCCCTGCTCCCGCTCGAACTTGAGCCCGCACCCGCCGCAGACCGCCAGCAGCGTGAACCACCCGCGGAAGATCGGAGCGTACCCGCAGCGCGGGCACCGGAGCCTGAGCCCGAGGGAAAGAATCCGCCCGAACCGCCGAGGATCAATCACGCGGGCTGTTTCAGAGGGGCCGGTAGAGGTGGTAGAGCTTCAGGTATACGATCACGCCCGTGACCGACACGTAGAGCCACAACGGGAGCGTCCAGCGCGCGATCCTGACGTGCTTGTCGAAGCGCCCCGCGAGGGCGCGCGAGAGGGTCACCCAAAACGCACCGACCCGACCTGGTAGTGATAGGTCAGATAGGAGATCAGAAAGAGCGTCGAGACCGCGAAGGCCGATCCCATGCAGAGCTTGTGGGCCAGCACCCGGCGCCGACGGATGCAGAGGTACCCAGTGACCAGGAGGAGGGCGCAGGTGGCGTTCAGGCCGGCGTTGAGCGTGGGCAGGGCCGAGAGCGGCAGGAGGCTCACGGGTGCCCGCGGGGCGCCGCCGTCCCGGGGCGATCAGCGGTGTCCGGCGACGGGCGCGACTTTGACCGCGTCGGACGTCCGGTGGGGAACCGCCGAATGGTCGGGAACGAGGATGAACACCAGGAGGGTGCCGAGGAGCAAGGGGGTCACCGCGATCAGCCCGAGGGTCCGGCGCTCAAATCTGAGGTGCATGAAGTACATCGCGACCAGCGAGGCCTTGGAGATCGCCAGCGAAATGAGCAGGATCGCGATCACGATCTTGGCGAACGGGGTGAAGATGACCCCGACCTCGATGATGGTGAGGGCGAACAGCCACCAGAAAATGGTCATGTAGTTCGGTCCCGCGTGCGTGCCAGCCATCGCTCCCCTCTCTAAAGAAGGTAGATGAAGGTGAATACCATGATCCACACCAGATCCACGAAGTGCCAGTAGAGCCCCGCGACCTCGGTGAGCAGGTAGTTCCGCGCGGTGTTGCGGCTTTGGGAGACGAACGCGAGGATGGCGGAAAGGTAGATGACGCCGCCCGTCACGTGCATGCCGTGGAATCCCGTGATAATGAAGAACGTGGTGCCGAAGAGCGAGGCACCCCAGGGGTTTCCGTAGATCTTCAAGCCTTCGCTGATCAGCTTGGTCCACTCGAAGGCCTGACAGCCGAGAAACGTGGCCCCCCCCAGGATCGTCAGCATCAGAAACATCCTCACCCTCCCGGGCTGCTCCAGCTTGACGGCCTCCAGCGCCTTCACCATGGTCACGCTGCTGCAGATGAGGAGGAAGGTCATGAAGGCGGTGAGGCTGATCCCGAGGTGCTGGTACGGGTTGGGCCAGTCGGCGCTCCCGTACCGCATGGCGCCATAGCCGGCGAGGAGCGTGCCGAAGCCCATGGCGTCCCCGACGAGGAAGATCCACATCCCCAGCTTCCCCCAGCTCTCGGGCGTGAGGGGTGACTCCGCGGGTTCCACGCCCGGGTGCATCGTCGCGACCTGACTCACGATCCGTCCTCCTTCTCAGTGAATGGCAGTCCGCTCACTTGAGGTACACGAGCACAT
>JACQCL010000181.1 GCA_016201645.1 Candidatus Rokuibacteriota bacterium | reverse complement strand
CGGGACCTGGGAAGTCCTCACCCCGCGGGAACGCCAGGCGGAGCGGAGGATCTTCGGACTCCGCCTGAGCGACGGCGTCCCCCTCGGCTGGCTTGAGGACGCCGGCCCCCACGTCGAGACGTGGCGGTCGCTCGGGCTACTCGAGGTGACGGACGAATGCTGCCGGCTCACTGAAGCCGGCTTTCTCCTGTCGGACTCTCTCTTCGTGGAGCTGCTCCTGCCCCGTCCTTGACAAGGCCGTCGCGGATCATACAGTATGCGTAGAGCAATGACCGAGGCCATTCTCGACGAGCGACATCGGCAGGTACTGACCGCGGTCATCGGGGAATACCTGGAGACCGCGGAACCGGTTGGTTCCCGGGCGGTGGCCCGACGGCACGGCCTGGGCGTCTCTCCCGCCACGATCCGCAACGCCATGGCGGATCTGGAAGAGATGGGGTATCTCAGCCAGCCTCACACCTCCGCGGGCCGCGTGCCGACCGACAAGGCGTTCCGCCTCTACGTGGACTCGAGCATGAGTGACCTTCGGCTCTCCGAGAGCGAGGCCATCCGGCTCAGGCAGCAGTACGCTCGACCCCAGGGAGGGATCGAGCAGTTGATGGAGCAGACCTCGCTCCACCTCTCGGCGTTCTCGCGCATGACCGGGGTGCTCCTGGCGCCGCCGCTCAAGCAGACGCGGCTCCACCGCATCAATCTGATCCTCCTCTCGGACGACCAAGTCCTCGCGGTGGTGGTCACCGACGCCGGCTGGGTGACCACCCGCACCCTGACCGTGGAGTCGCCGGTGACGGGCGACAACCTGCGGGAGCTCAGCCGCCAGCTGACCCGCCGCTTCGGGGGCAAGACCTTCCAGGAGATCCTCGATCACGTGACGGCCCCCCCCGATCCCCTCGACCCGCTACGGGCCCGGAGTGGCGGCATCGTGGACCAGGTCTTCTCGCTCCTGCGCGACCGGAGGCTCTACATCGGCGGCGCGATGAACATCCTGGAGCATCGGGAGTTCTGGGGCCTCGGCACGATGCGGGCGCTGCTGTGGGCGTTCGAGGAGAAGGCCCACCTCATCGACCTGCTTTCGACCCTGGCCGGCGAGCAGGGAGTCCAGGTGATGATCGGCAGGGAGAACCCGGTGGAGGAGATGCGGGAGTGCAGCCTCATCACCTCCACGTACACCTATAACGACCGCGTGCTGGGGATCTTGGGGGTCGTGGGACCGAAACGGATGCCCTACTCGAAGATGATCCCGCTCGTGGACGAAACCGCCCGGCTCGTCAGCCAGTCCCTGTCCCGGGTCAGACAAGAGCTGTATCTTCCGTCCTGACGCCCGGCGGCGCGCGCCGGGTCCATCAAGATTCCCCTCGGGCGCCTGCTATAATAAAGTGTTGCCATGACGGACGAGACCACCCCTGTTGAGCCGTCGCCGATCGCGGAGCCTTCCCAGGCCGAGGACGAGCTGACCTGCCTCCGGCAGGCGCTCGAAGAGAAGAGCCGGGAAGCTGAAGCGAACCACGACCGCGCCCTCCGCGCCGCGGCCGAGCTAGAAAACTTCAAAAAACGGACCCAGCGGGAGCGTGAGGAGTACATCCGCTTCGCCAACGAGTCGCTGCTGCGGGAGATTCTACCGATTCTGGACAACCTCGACCGCGCTCTCGAGGCCTCCCGCGCGGGTTCCGAAGCTCAAGGCGTCGTGGCGGGGGTCGAGCTGATCCAGCGCGAGCTCCTCAAGGTCCTCGAAAAGTTCGGCGTCACGCCGTACAGCGCGCTGGGGCAGCCGTTCGATCCGGAGCGCCACGAGGCCGTCCAGCGCGTGGTGAGGCCCGACGCGCCGGACATGACCGTCGTCGAGGAAACCCAGCGCGGCTACCTCCTGAACGGACGCGTGCTGCGTCCTGCCATAGTGGTGGTGGCCGTCCCGCCCGACACCGACCAGGCCTAGGCAGTGCCAACGGCCGTCACCAAACTCCGGGGCTCCGACCACGCAGGCTCGAGCGCAGGCTTTGCCTGCGCAACCCCCGGGGGGAGGAATCGGAAGGGGGGCGAAGCCCCCCTCCGAGTTGAGGCCTGATGGCGAAGCGGGACTACTACGAGGTCCTGGGCGTCTCCCGGGACGCGGGCGACGGCGAGCTGAAGAAAGCGTACCGCCAGCTGGCCCTTCGGTATCACCCGGACCGGAATCCCGGGGATAAGAAGGCCGAGGAGCGGTTCAAGGAAATCAACGAGGCCTACGCCGTCCTCTCCGACCCCGAAAGGCGCGCCCAGTACGACCGATTCGGCACCGTCGGAGGGCCCATCGGGTTCGATGCCTCAGATCTGGGCTTCGGCACGATCTTCGACGACCTCTTCGAAGGCTTCTTCGGCGGCGCGGGCAGACGCGGTCGCCGCAGCCGGTCCCGGCGCGGCGAAGACCTCCAGTACGACCTCCAGATCAGCCTGGAGGAGGCCGCTCGCGGCCTTGAGACGAAAGTCCAGATCCCGCGCTTCGAGCCATGCGAGACGTGCCAGGGCTCCGGACTGGAGCCGGGCACGACGCGCGAGACCTGCTCGGCCTGCCGCGGCCAGGGCCAAGTGCGGTTCTCCCAGGGCTTCCTCACCGTGGCCCGCGCCTGCCCCCAGTGCGGGGGCGAGGGCGAGGTCACCCGGCACCCCTGCAAGAAGTGCCGGGGTGAAGGACGCCAGCGTCGCGAGCACCTCCTCGAGATCAAAATCCCCGCGGGGGTGAAGGACGGCGATCAGCTCCGGCTCGGGGGAGAAGGGGAGGCCGGACTGCACGGCGGCCCTGCTGGCGATCTCTATGTTGTGATCCGCGTCCGCCCCCACCCCTTCTTCAGCCGCCAGGGCGACAATCTCCTCTGCGAGCTCCCCCTCACCTTTCCTCAGTTGGCCCTCGGCGCGGAGGTGGAGGTCCCGATCCTGGACGGCCGCGCGACGCTCAAGGTGCCTCCGGGGACCCAGCCGGGAGAGATCCTCCACCTCAAAGGCAAGGGGATGCCGAGCCTCCGGGGACGGCACCATGGAGACGCCTGCTACCAGGTCGTTCTGGAGGTTCCCGGCCGGCTCACGGCCAAGCAGCGCCAGCTCCTCGAAGAGTATCAGCGAGCTTCCACGGGAGAGTCGGGCCCGCGCCTCGCCTCGTTCCTCGAAGGCATGAAGAAGCTCTTCGGGCCATAAGTGCCGTTCTGATGATTTATGCGTTATGAACAATGGGCGTGTTCGGTGGATCTCCTTCGCCAGGGGCCGTCGAGGATGCTATCGTCGATCGGTGCCCAGGGTAGCGCAGACGGCTAGATCCACAGGTGCCCGTGACGGGTCTGCGTCCGCCGGCTCCTTTGAGACAATATGACTCG
>JACQCL010000180.1 GCA_016201645.1 Candidatus Rokuibacteriota bacterium | reverse complement strand
CGGCTTCCAGAAGAGGGGGAGCTGGTACACCTGGTTCCAGATCATGAAGTCGGGGACCGGCTCCCCGTACACGCCTTTGCCGCTCCCTTCCAGCATCATGTGCATGCCGAGGGAGTAGGCCCCGATCCCGAAGAAGATGGCCTGGCACAGGGAGAGAATCCCCGTGTACCCCCAGATGAGGTCCATGCCCAGGGCCAGGATGGCGAGCGAGAGGTACTTTCCGAACAGGTTCAGGTAGTAGTCCGAGAGGAAGCCGAGCGCATTGGCCAGAGGGAGGACGACGACGAACACGATCGCGAACAACCCCAGCCAGAGGAGGTGGACGTCCCAGGTCCGCTCGCCCAGGATGGGAGCCACGGCGGCGTCACGCGCCCTCGGCGGCGGCGCGCCCCTTGGCGGGGAAGAAGCCGGTGGGCCTCCACTGCAAGAACCAGATCACGATCGCGAGAATGGCCACCTTCGCGTAGATGGCGGCCGCGGTTCCCCCGATGGCTGGCTCCAGGATCTTGTTCGACATGCCAATGCCGAATGAGGCCACGACCGCCCCGAGGAGCTTCCCGACACCGCCCAGCACGACCACCATGAAGGCATCCACGATATACGTCTTGCCGACCTCAGGGTCCACCGTGCCGATCAAGGCAAGCGCGCACCCCGCGATCCCGGCCAGCGCAGTCCCCAGGGCGAACGTCAGGGCATCGATCTTCCGGGTGGAGACCCCGAGGCACGAGGCCATGTCCCGGTTCTGCATCACGGCCCGCACCCGGAGCCCCGCATACGATCGGTGAAGCAAGAGATAGAGCGCCGCCAGGGACGCCAGGGACAGCGCGACGATGAAGATCCGGCTCCACGGGAAGATCAGTCCCTGCGCTACCTCCACCCCACCCCGAAACCAGGTCGGAGAGTTCACGCTCGTCTGGTCGCCGAAGTAGAGCCGAGCGGACTGCTGGAAAATCATCCCGATCCCCCACGTGACGATGAGCGTCTCGAGCGGCCTGCCGTAGAGAAAGCGGATGATTCCCCCTTCAAGCGCGAGGCCCACGAGCCCGGCGGCAAGGAACGAGAGCGGCAGGGCCACGAAGAAATAATAGTCCTGCTGGGCGGCGAAGCGCGAGGCGAAGATCTCCTGCACCACGTATGCCGTATAGGAGCCGAGCATGAGCATCTCGCCGTGCGCCATGTTGATGATGCCCATCAGGCCGAAGGTCACGGCGAGCCCGAGGCTCATGATCAGAAGCACGGCGCCCAGGCTGACCCCGTTGAAGAGATACCCGGCCAGGTTACGCCAGGTGAGAAACAACTCGATCCGTCGGACGGCCGCTTGGGCGGCGCGCTTCACCTCGGCGTCGGGGTCCTGGTCCGCCATGACCCTGAGTTGAGCCAGGCTCGACTCGAACCACATCTGACCCAGGAATAGCGTGCCGCGCGCGCGCTCGGAGGCGTCCGGGGACGAAAGCCTCAACCGGTTCAGCGCTTCGTGGATAACGGCTTTGACTTGCGGGTCGGCCTCGCGATCCAGGGCCTTCGTGAGCACCGGGATCGCCGAGACGTCCCGGGAGTTCCCGAGCTTGAAGGCTGCCGACTTTCGCACCTCGCGATCGGCGCCGAAGATCTCCAGACGCTCGAGGAGCTTCAGGACTAGGCCGAACAGCCGCTCTTCCAGGGCGATGGCCTCCTGCCCTTCCGCGGGCGAGACCGGTTGCCCACGCTCGTCCACGATGGGCTGCCCCGCCAGGTCCTTCAGGGCGCCGTCATCCCCCAGGATGGCGAGCCGCCCCTTCCACCGGTACAGGGTCCCATCCTTGAGCGCCCGCAACAGGGTTTCCACGGACGGGTCGCTGACAGCCTGCAGGGCGAGGATCGCCGCCTCCTGAGTGGCCGGCGCGGCGAGCTTCTTGGCAACCGACTCGATGTCAGGGAGGCCGGGCCCGGGGGCCGCTGTCGCGACCCCGGGCCCGGTGACCCCCAGGAGAACCAGCAGGGCGAGAGACGCGAGACCGACTACTGCTTTTCCGAGAGCCACACGCGCTTTCCGCCGACCGTGTCGTACGTGCCCTTGCCGCCCTTGGACCAGTCGCAGGCGCGACCGGGATACGTGACCGGACTCCAGGGCTCGGGCGGCACCGCGCCATTCGACCGCCACACGACGTCGAACTGACCGTCGGCCCGGATCTTTCCGATATACACAGGCTTCCACGTGTGGTGGTTCTTCTCATCCACCTTGTACTTGCCGACCGGGCTCGGCACCTCGAGGCCCTCCAGCGCCTTGAGCACACGGTCGACCTCGGTGGACTCCGCCTTCTTCACCGCGTTCGCCCACAGGTGGACGTGGATGTACGCGTGCATCATCGGATCGTCGGTGACGCACTGCTTATCCGCGATGTTGTGGCCCTTGCACCATTCCTTGTACGCCTTCACCCACTTGAGGTTCTCCGGCGTCTTGAGCGACATGAAGTAGTTCCAGGAGGCAAGGTGCCCCACGAGCG
>JACQCL010000017.1 GCA_016201645.1 Candidatus Rokuibacteriota bacterium | reverse complement strand
CGCCTTCGATTCTGTCAATAGTTGCGCATGAACCTCGAGCCCAATGACCGGCTCGTATGCTTCGCTGAACTTCAATGATTCCTCTTCTTCAATAATGATCTTCTAAGAGCGTCGACCTGCCTAAGATGATTCACATCATGTCCTGCTAACATGTGAATCATTCGCTCTACGGTTTCCTTGCCGCGTTCTTCGTGAATGCCATATCGCTGCCATTCATTGGGCTTCAGCGACTTGAGAAGAGACAAGTGCGCTTTTCGCAAGGTGGTGAACAGGTTTAATTTCTCTCGGCACTTCGCCCTGTTGTAGTAGAGATGATCAGCCCATTTGTCCTGATCATATGCCTGAAAATGACGTCCCGGCTGCGCAATCGCCATTCGAATTCGGAAGCCCATTGCCCATTCCGCATCACAGAAGTGACTGACAAGATGTGTAATTGACCACTTCCCTTGTTTCGGTGACGTGCTGAGTTGCTTTTCAGTCAATCCACGAGTGAGTCGTTGCAATTCTCCCGGCGTTTGCGCGCAGATTTTAAGCGGATCCTTGTTGATAATGTTCGATAGGATGCGTTTGCTGTAAGGGTCTTTGATCGCTTTAATGCTCTTAACTTTTTTCATTGTCTATCTCTTAATGTTGAATTGGTCTTATCTTGTTTTCTTGTTCCCAGCCTGAGGTTGCGAACAAGAAGAGTCTAAGGTTGGGGACGAGAACTCCTAATTTTTGATTGCCGCTGTCACCTTCTCCGCTGCATCCCGAAGACTACCGGCAACCATAAAGTTCAACCCGGAATTGGCGAGAATCTCTCTGGCTTCCTTTGCATTCGTGCCTTCGAGCCGCACGACAACCGGTACATTCACGTGAACATTCTTCGCCGCTTCAACGACACCATTCGCCACACGGTCGCATCGCACGATCCCACCGAAGATATTGATGAGAATGGCTTTCACATTCTTGTCGGACAGGATGATCTTGAAGCCATTGGAGACAGTATTCACATTCGCACCACCGCCGACATCGAGGAAGTTTGCCGGTTCACCGCCGGCAAGTTTGATGATATCCATTGTACCCATGGCGAGGCCCGCGCCGTTCACCATACACCCCACGTTACCATCGAGCTTGATGTAGTTCAAATTATGTTTCGAAGCCTCAACTTCCAACGGCTCTTCTTCATCGAGATCTCGCATTGCGGCCATATCCGTATGGCGGAAGAGGGCATTGTCATCGAAGTTGAGCTTGGCGTCGAGAGCCAGGAGGCGGCCGTCGGCAGTGACGACGAGCGGATTGATCTCCGCCAGCGAGCAGTCCTTGGCGAGGAAGCAGTGGTAGAGGCTCAGGATCGCGGCGACGGCGGCCTTGAAGAGGTCGCCAGAGAGGCCGAGGCCGAACGAGAGGGCCCGCGCCTGGAAGCCCTGGAGGCCCAGGGCCGGGTCGGCCCACTCGCGGAGGATTTTCTCGGGGGAGCGCGCCGCCACCTCCTCGATCTCCATGCCGCCGGCTTCTGAGGCCATCACCACCGGCGTCGCCCTCGCCCGATCCAGCGTGACAGAGAGATAGAGTTCCTGCCGGATCGGCGAGGCTTCCTCCACCAGGACGCGCTTGACCTCGATCCCCTCCGCCGGCGTCTGAGGCGTCTTGAGCCTCATCCCGAGGATGGAGCGCGCGGCCGCCTCGGCAGCGGCAGGATCGTCGGCGAGCTTGATCCCGCCGCCTTTGCCGCGCCCACCGGCGTGAATCTGGGCCTTGACCACCACGCGGCCGCCGAGTTTTTGGGCAATGGCCCGGGCCGCGGCAGGCGTGTCGGCCACCTCGCCCGCGGGGACGGGCACACCGAACTCCCTGAGGATCGCCTTGGCCTGATACTCGTGGATCTTCACGGAGCGTTGGGGTGTGGGCTCAACGACGGCCGCTGAGCTTCCGGAAGAGCCAGACGACGGGGTCGTAGTGCTCGGTCACCACCCGCTCCTTGAGCGGGATGATGGCATTGTCGGTGATCTTGATGTGCTCAGGGCAGACCTCGGTGCAGCACTTGGTGATGTTGCAGAAGCCGAGGCCCGCCTTGAGCCGGAGGTACTCGGCGCGGGCGTCTGTGTCCATGGGGTGCATCTCGAGCGCCGCCAGCCTGACGAAGAAGCGGGGGCCCCCGAACATGGGCTTGTTTTCGGGGTGATCGCGGATGACGTGGCACACGTTCTGGCAGAGGAAGCACTCGATGCACTTGTGAAACTCCTGCCCCCGGTCAATGTCCTCCTGCATCATCCGGAACGTGCCGTCGGGCTCGGCCCGACCCGGCTTGAAGGCCGGGATCGTCTTGGCGACCTCGTAATTGAAGGATACGTCGGTCACCAGGTCACGGATGAGCGGGAAGGTCTTCATCGGCGCCACGGTGATCGGCTCTCCCGCGGGGAAGAGGTTCATGCGCGCCATGCACATGAGCCGGGGGCGGCCGTTCACCTCCGCGCTGCACGAGCCGCACTTGCCCGCTTTGCAGTTCCAGCGGACCGCCAGGTCGGCGGCCTGGGTGGCCTGGATCTTGTGAATGACGTCGAGGACCACCATCCCCTCTTCGGTGGGAACCCGGAACTCCTTGAACGCGCCACCCTTGGCGTCGCCGCGCCAGACCCGCATGATCGCCTCGGGCATTTACTTGTCCCCCGCGAGGAGGGTCTTCAGCTCTTGGGGCATTTCAGGGCGCGGCTCGCGGATCACCGTCAACTCGTCGCCCGCCTTCCTCACCACCACGTTGACCTTTCCGAGCTCAGGATCCGCCTTCGGATAATCGTCCCGGGTGTGGCCGCCCCGGCTCTCCTTCCGCTCCAGCGCCGCGCGGGTCACAGCCTCAGACACGGTGAGGAGCGAGCGGAGGTCCAAGGCCAGATGCCAGGCAGGATTAAAATTGCGGTTGCCGTTGATCTTGATCCGGCGGCACCGCTCCCGGAGCGACGTGAGTTCCTCGAGCGCTTTCTTCAGCTCGCCCTCGGTCCGGATGATCCCGACGAGGCTCTGCATGCACTCCTGGAGGTCTTGGTGGATGGCGTAGGGGTTTTCGCCGCCGCGCCGCTCGAACGGCTCGAGACACTCCCGCGCGAGCGCTTCCACCTGACCGGCGTCCACGGTCAGCGTTCCCTTGAAGTTCTTCGCATACTGGGCGGCGTGCAAGCCGGCCCGCCGCCCGAAGACCAGGAGGTCCGACAGCGAGTTTCCACCCAGGCGGTTGGCGCCGTGCAGGCCGCCAGCGACCTCGCCGGCGGCGAACAGGCCCGGGACAGCGGTCGTCGCGGTGTCAGCATCCACGCGCACGCCCCCATTCATGTAGTGGGCTGTCGGTCCGACCTCCATCGGTTCCTTGGTGATGTCCACGTCAGCCAGTTCCTTGAACTGGTGGTACATGCTGGGAAGCCGCCGCTTGATGTACTCCGCGTCCCGGCGCGAGGCGATGTCGAGGAAGACCCCGCCGTGGGGGCTTCCCCGCCCCGCCTTGACCTCGGCGTTGATCGCGCGAGCCACCTCATCGCGGGGGAGGAGGTCAGGCGTCCGCCGGTTGTTCTTCTTATCCGTGTACCAGCGGTCGGCCTCCTCCTCGGTGTCAGCCGTCTCGGCCCGGAAGAAGTCAGGGATGTACTTGAACATGAAGCGCTCGCCGAGCGCGTTCTTCAGGGTCCCGCCGTCGCCGCGGACGCCCTCGGTGACGAGGATGCCGCGCACGCTGGGCGGCCAGACCATCCCGGTGGGATGAAACTGGTAGCACTCCATGTCGATCAGGTGAGCCCCTGCGTCGAGGGCCAGGGTGACCCCGTCCCCCGTATACTCCCAGGAGTTGGAGCTAAATTTCCACGCCTTTCCGATCCCGCCGGTGGCGAGCACCACGGCCTTCGTCTTGAACGCCACGAACCGCCCGCTCTCACGCCAGTAGCCGAACGCCCCGCAGACCCGGCCGCCGTCCTTCAGGAGGCCCGTGATCGTGCACTCCATGAAGACGTCGATCCCCTTGTGCACGGCGTGCTGCTGGAGGGTGCGGATCATCTCGAGCCCGGTGCGGTCTCCCACGTGGGCGAGCCGCGCGTAGCGATGGCCACCAAAGTCCCGCTGGAGGATCCGCCCATCGGCGGTGCGATCAAAGAGCGCCCCCCAGGCCTCCAGCTCCCTCACGCGATCCGGGGCCTCCTGGGCGTGGAGTTGGGCCATGCGCCAGTTGTTGAGCAGCTTGCCCCCGCGCATGGTGTCGCGGAAGTGGACCTTCCAGTTGTCCTCCGGATAGATGTTGCCGAGCGCCGCGGCGATCCCGCCCTCGGCCATGACCGTGTGGGCCTTGCCGAGGAGCGACTTGCAGATCAACGCCGTCTTCGCCCCCTGGGCTGAGGCCTCGATAGCCGCCCGGAGGCCCGCGCCGCCGGCGCCAATGACGACCACGTCAAACTCATGCGCCTCATGCTTATCCAGAGCCATTATAGGAACCTCACGTCGCGGATGATGCCCATGGCAAGTAAGCGAATATAGACGTCGGTGAGCGCCACCGACACGAGCGACAGCCAGGCCCAGAGCATGTGGCTCTCGTTCTGCGTCGTGACGAGCCTCCAGAACCGGTAGCGAATTGGGCTCGCGGAGAACCGGTCCAGACAGCCGCCGCAGAGGTGCCGGCAGGAGTGGCAGGAGAAGGAGTACATCGAGAGCAATGCCACGTTCACAAGCATGATGATCGAGCCCAGGCCGACGCCGAACCGGCCGTCGAAGATGAAGGCGTGCACCGCGTCGTACCAGAGGAAGATCAAAAAGGCCGTGGCGATGTAGAAGAAATACCGGTGGATATTCTGAAGGATCAGCGGGAATCCGGTCTCCCCCGTGTAGCCCGCGCGGGCGTCGCGGACTGAGCACGCCGGCGGCGACCACCAGAACGAGCGGTAGTACGCTTTCCGGTAGTAGTAGCACGTCAGCCTGAAACCGGCAGGGCCCCAGAGGATGAGGATGGCAGGGGAGAACGGCCACCAGGACGGCTTCAAGGTCGGGGAGTAGAAGGGCGAGAGATAGTTCTTGTGCTCGTAGTGGGCCCCTTGGAGGGCCGCCCAGGTGGTATAGACCACAAACGCCCCGAGGCCCAGTACGATCAGGAGCGGCTCGAGCCACCAGGTGTCCTTTCTGAGGGTGGCCGTCGCCGTAAGCTCGCTAGCGGGCATAGGCTTTCATCCCTTCCTGGTAGAGGTCGTTGCCGTGGCAGTCATTGACGACGATGGCGGGGAAGCCCTCCACCGCCATCCGTCTGATGGCCTCCGTCCCCAGATCCTCGTAGGCCACGATCTCGACTTTCTTGACGTAGCGCGAGAGATAGGCCCCAGCCCCGCCCACAGCCCCGAAATAGACCGCCTTGTGCCGTTTCATCGCCTCCCGGACGGGCTCCGAGCGGGCGCCCTTGCCGATCATCCCCTTGAGGCCGAGCGCCAGCAGCCGGGGGGCGTACTTGTCCATGCGGCCGCCGGTCGTGGGACCGACGGAGCCGATGACCATCCCCGGCCGGGCTGGCGACGGGCCCGTGTAGTAGATGATCTGGCCTTTGACGTCAATCGGCAGCGGCTTTCCTTCGTCGAGGAGGGCGATCAGCCTGCCGTGGGCGGCATCACGCGCGGTGTAGAGCACGCCGAAGAGGCGGACCCGGTCGCCGCTCTTGAGCGACTCGACGTCGGCGTCGGAGAGGGGCGTGGTGACTTCTTTGATTCCGTCCGCCGCGAGCTTGATCATGTCAGGTCGTATTCCCCCTCACCTTAATCCTCTCCCCCGCGGGGGGAGAGGGAAAGGGTGAGGGGATCACAAGGTCACCTCTTTATGGCGATGAGCGTGACATTCGATCGTGACGGCGACGGGGAGCGAGGTGATGTGGCAGGGATACGTCAGGATGTGGACGGCGAAGGCCGTCGTATCACCGCCGTAACCTTGAGGCCCGATCCCGAGCCGGTTAGCTTTGTCGAGAACCTCCTTCTCGATGGCATCAAGCGCCGGGTCGGGGTTGGGGCTCCCGATCTCCCGGAAGAGCGCCTTCTTGGAGAGGATCGCCGCCTTCTCAAAGGTCCCGCCGACGCCCACTCCCGCGATGAGCGGCGGACAGGCATCCGGCCCCGCCGTTTTGATGACTTCTAAGATAAAGTTCTTCACACCCTCGGGCCCATCGGCGGGGGTGAGCATCTTGTACTTGGAGCGGTTCTCGCACCCGCCCCCCTTCGCCATGACCATGAGTTTCACGTTGCCGCCGGGGACGGCGTCCAGGTGGATCACCGCCGGCGTATTGTCGCCGGTGTTCTTCCGATCGAAGGGGGATTTCACGATTGACGCGCGCAAGTAGCCCTCGGTATAGCCCTGGCTGACGCCCGTGTTTATCGCATCAGTAAGAAGGCCTCCAGTGATGTGCACGTCCTGGCCCAGCTCGGCGAAGCAGACGACGAACCCGGTGTCCTGGCAGTACGGGATTTTCTGGGTCCGCGCAATCTGGGCGTTTTCCTTGAGCATCTCGAGGACCTGCTTCCCGGCGGGGGAGCGCTCGGTCTTGAGCGCCTGGTCGAAGGCCCGGAGCATGTCGGGCCCCAGGTCCCAGTTGGCCTCCATGCAGAGCTTCTTGACCGCGTCGGAGATCGCCGAGACGTGAATCTCCCGCATCGTTCACACTCCTACAGCTTGAGCTTTTCGACCAGCTCTCGCACCGCCGCGACGGACTTCCTGAAGGCGGCGTCCTCGTCGGGGGTCAGCCTGATCTCGATCACCTGCTCCGCCCCACCCCGCCCCAGCTTAACTGGCACGCCGACGTAGAGGCCCTTGACTCCGTACTGGCCATCGAGGTAGGCCGCGCAGGGGACGATCTTCTTCTTGTCCCTGAGGATCGCCTCGATCATCTCCACCGTCGCGGCCGCCGGGGCGTAGAAAGCGCTGCCGGTCTTCAGAAGGCTCACGATCTCTGCGCCGCCGTCGCGCGTGCGCTTGACGATGGCTTCGATCTTGTCCTTGGGCAAGAGGTCGGGCAGCGGAATCCCGGCCACGGTCGAGTAGCGGGGGAGCGGGACCATCGTGTCCCCGTGTCCCCCGAGCACGAAGGCCGTCACGTTTTCCACCGACACGCCGAGTTCCAGGGCGATGAAGGTGCGGAAACGAGCGGCATCGAGAATCCCGGCCATGCCCATGACCCGCTGAGGCGGGAAGCCCGAGACCTTCCAGGCGAGCTGGACCATGGCGTCCAGCGGGTTGGTGACCATGATGAGGATCGCCTTGGGAGAACGCCGGGCCACCTCCTGGGTCACCCCCTGGATCACCTCGGCGTTCTTGAAGAGGAGGTCGTCCCGTGTCATTCCCGGCTTCCGGGGGAAGCCCGCCGCCACCACGACGATGTCGGAGCCTCCCGTCTCGTCGTAGCCGTTGGAGCCGACGAGCCGCGAGTCGTAGCGATGGATCGGACCCGCCTGCAGAAGGTCCAGGGCTTTCCCCTGGGGAACCCCCTCGATGACGTCCACGAGGACGACGTCGGCCAATTCCTTCTCGACAGTGTACTGGGCCACCGAGGCCCCGACGTTTCCCGCTCCGACCACCGTGACCTTGGGTCGCATGAGAGTCCCTCTATGAATGATGCATGAGTTACATATTGCTGATGATGGCGCTGCCGAACTCCGAGCACTTCACCTCCTTGGCTCCCTCCATGAGCCGGGCGAAGTCGTAGGTGACCACCTTCGACTGAATGGTCTTCTCGAGCCCGGCGAGGATCAGATCGGCGGCCTCCGTCCACCCGAGATAACGCAGCATCATCTCGCCGGACAGAATGACCGATCCCGGGTTCACCTTGTCCTGCCCGGCATACTTGGGGGCGGTGCCGTGGGTGGCCTCGAAGAGCGCGTGGCCGGTGTCGTAGTTGATGTTGCCACCCGGTGCGATGCCGATTCCTCCCACCTGGGCGGCGAGCGCGTCGGAGAGAAGGTCGCCGGTCAGGTTGGGCGCGGCGATCACATCGAACTCGTCAGGGCGGGTGAGAATCTGCTGGAGAAACGCGTCGGTGATGGCGTCTTTGATCAGGATCTTCCCCGCGGGCGGCTTGCCGCCGCACTCCTCCCACGACACCACGCGGTCAGAGAACTCGCGCTTGGCCAGGGCGTACCCCCAGCGCATGAAGGCCCCTTCCGTGTACTTCTGGATGTTCCCCTTGTGCACGAGCGTGATGTTCCGCCGGTTATGCTCGACCGCGTAGCGGATCGCGGCCCGGATCAGCCGCTCCGAGCCCTCCCGGGAAATCGGTTTGATCCCGATGGAAGAGGTGGCCGGGAACCGGATCTTCTTCACTCCCATCTCTTTCTGCAGGAACTCGACGATCCTCCGGGCTTCTGCGGTCCCCGTCTCCCACTCGATCCCGGCGTAGATGTCCTCCGTGTTCTCGCGGAAGATCACCATGTCCACCTTCTGCGGATGCTTGACCGGAGAGGGCACGCCCTTGAAGTAGCGGACCGGCCGGAGGCAGACGTAGAGGTCCAGCTCCTGGCGGAGCGAAACGTTGAGGCTTCGGAAGCCTTCGCCCACCGGCGTCGTGAGCGGCCCCTTGATCGCCACCAGGTACTGGCGGATGACGTCCAGCGTCTCGGGGGGGAGGAGGTTCGGCGGGCAGTCGGCGCCGTACACCGCCTGCGCCTTTTCCCCGGCGTACACCTCGCACCAGGCGATCTTCTTTCGGCCCTTGTAGGCCCCGGCCGCGGCGGCATCGAGCACACGGACGGCCGCGCGCCAGATGTCGGGACCCGTTCCGTCCCCCTCGATGAACGGGATGATCGGCTGATCGGGGACCTGGAGCTTTCCGTGCTGGATCGTGACCTTTTCGCCTGCGGGGACCGTCACTCTGCTCGGCATGGTTACCTCACCCCCCTCACCTTCATCCTCTCCCCTCAGGGGAGAGGGCAGGGTGAGGGGATGATTTTCTCATTTCAAAGCGTTGAGGGCCGAGCCGGCCTTGAACCAGCCGATCTGTT
>JACQCL010000016.1 GCA_016201645.1 Candidatus Rokuibacteriota bacterium | reverse complement strand
CCGGACAGCCTGGATACCGTCAAAGACGATGTTGGGGAGGATCAGGATGACGATAGCCGTCCGGGGCTCAAGGAACAGCGCCAGGATCGGGGTGGAAATGGTCGGGAAGCCAAAGCCAATCGCGCCCTTGATGTAGGACGCCAGCAGGACCGCGACAAGACTCAGCCCCGCAGAGACTCCCACAACACCTCGGCAGGGTGCTTGGCCCGGCGCCCGGCCAGATGCTCGATCTGCTGGCGACAGGAGATCCCCGGGGCGACCACCTCGGCGTCGGCCGCCGCCTTCACCGCCGGAATGAGGCGACGGTTTCCGAGCGTTACCGACAGGTCGTAGTGCTCCGTCTCGAACCCGAAGGACCCGGCCATCCCGCAGCAGCCGGAATCCACTTCCTCGACGTCGAACCCCGCCCACCTGAGAGCCGCGACCGTGGGCGCGGTCCCCACCAGCGCCTTCTGATGGCAGTGACCGTGCAGTAGCGCCTTGCGACCGTTCCCGCCGAATGGCAGGGCGAGCCCGCGGTGTCGCTCACGCTCCAGAAACTCCTCCAGGAGGAAGCTCTGCTTGGCGACCTGCCTCGCCGCGTCGTTTCTGAGCAGATCCACGTACTCGTCCCGGAGCGTGAGGAGGCACGAGGGTTCGAGGCCGACGACGGGCACCCCACGCTCAGCGTAAGGGAGAAGCCGCTCCACGTTCCAGGCCGCGTGAACCTTGGCCTCCGAGAGCATGCCCTTGGAAATCAGCGGCCGGCCGCAGCACTTCTTGTCCACGAGGCGGACCCCGTACCCCGCGCGCTCCAACAACTGCACTGCCGCCCGGCCGACATGGGGAGCGTTGTATGTGACGAAGGTGTCGTGGAAGAGGACGACCTCCCCGCGCGGCCCCGCCGCCGGCCTCTCCCGCCGGGCAAACCAGCCGGTGAACGTCTCCCGCGCGAAGGGCGGCAGGGGCCGGCGGCGATCAATCCCGACAAGCCGCTCGAGCAGGAAACGATGGAGCCGCGAGCCGGCGATCCAATTGGACAACGGCGCCAGCCGGGAGCCGAGCCGGTTCACCGCTTCGATCCGCCCAAAGAGCTTGTTGCGGAGCGGCAAGCCGTTGACCCGGTAGTAGTGGCCAAGGAACTCGTACTTGAGCTTGGCCATGTCCACGTTCGACGGGCACTCGGCCTTGCACGCCTTGCACTCGAGACAGAGGTCCATGACTTCGTAGAGCCGGCGCCCCGTGAACTCAGAGGCGGGCAGCTGGCCGGACAAGACGGCGCGGAGGGCGTTCGCGCGCCCGCGCGTCGAGTGTTCCTCGTCGCGCGTGGCCATGTAGGAGGGGCACATCGTCCCTTCCAGTTTCTTCCGGCAGACTCCCACGCCGTTGCACATTTCCACGGAGGCCGCAAAGCCGCCCTGTTCGGAGAAATCCAGGAGGGTCGTCGGCTCCCACGTCTTGTAATTGGGGCCGTAACGGAGATGCTCCGTGGCTCCTGGACTGTCAACGAGGTTCCCCGGGTTCATCAGGTTCTTCGGATCGAACGCGTGCTTGAACTCGCGGAAGGCTCGAAACAGGCGTGGTCCGAAGACGCGCTCCAAAAACGGGCTTCGCGCGCGACCGTCGCCGTGCTCGCTCGAGATGGCGCCGCCGAACTCCAGCACGAGGTCGAAGATCTCATCGGCCATGGCCCGGACTTGCTCGAGACCCCGGCGCGTTTTTAAGTTGATCAGTGGCCGGATGTGGATGCACCCCACCGAGCAGTGACCGTAAAACGCGCCGTCGGCGCCGTGCTTGGCCATGATCTCGCGGAAGCGCGGCACAAAGGTGGGCAGGTATTTCGGATCTACCGCCGTGTCCTCGATGAAGGCGATGGGCTTCGCGTCGCCCTTCATCCCGAGGAGAAGCCCGAGGCCCGCCTTGCGAAGCTTCCAGATGGACTGCTGCTCGCCGGGGTCGTAGGCGATGTGAGAGGCGTACCCGACCCGACTGCGAGCCCGCCGGGCCTCGAGGGCCTCCACTTTGCTCTTCACCTCGGCGTCGCTGTCGCCGGCGTACTCGACGATGAGGATGGCCGCCGGATCGCCCTGGATAAACCGCATGCGCTTGGACTGTTCGATGTTCCCCCGCGCCAGATCCAGAATCATTTTGTCGGTCAGCTCGACGGCGTACGGACCCGTTTCGAGAATCGCCTGCGACGACTCGAGGGCTTCCTGGATGTCGCGGAAGTGGAGGACGTCCAGGGCGGTCTTCTTCGGGAGCGGCACGAGGCGCATCTTCGCCTCGACGACGGTCAGCAGGGTCCCTTCCGACCCGACGACGAGACGCGCCATGTTGAGCGGGCGATCCTTGACCAGCTCGTCCAAGTTGTACCCGCACACCCGGCGCCAGTATTTCGGATAGCGCGCGAGGATCTCCCCGCGGTACTGCTCCCTGAGCCGCGCCACCGCGCGGTAGATCTGCCCCTCCAGCCCGGGGGCCTGCATCTTCATCCTGAAGGTCTCCGGGGTCACTTCCCCGAAAACCAGCCGGCTGCCGTCTGCGAGGAGCGCGGTGAGCTCGACGACGTGCTCGACCGTGAGGCCGTAGACGATCGAGTGCGCCCCGCCAGAATTGTTGCCCACCATGCCGCCCAGCGTCGCGCGGCTCGACGTAGAGGTGTCGGGGCCGAAGAGCAGGCCCTGCGAGCGCACGTGGGAGTTTAGCTCATCCTGGACGACGCCCGGCTCGACCCGGCACCAGCCTTCCTCTCGATTGACCTCCAGCACGCGGTTCATGTGAGGAGAGAAGTCGAGAACGATCGCACGATTGACCGTCTGGCCGGTGAGCGATGTCCCGCCACCGCGCGGTAGGATGGGAACATTCTGACGGTTGGCGACCTCGATCGCCGCCTGCACGTCCCCCGCGTGGCGAGGGATCACGACGCCAATGGGCTCCACCTGGTACATCGAGGCATCGGTGGAGTAGAGGAGGCGAGTCATCTTGTCGAAGCGCACGTCGCCCTCGACGACGCGTCGCAGCTCGCGTTCGAGGTCGTTCATACGCTCCACATTATACTCGTTGGCGCGGACGGGAGTATACTGAGGCCGTGCCGCGTGCCCTCGTCGTTCTCCTCGCCCTCGCGCTCGCCTGGACGTCCTCGCCGGCGTGGTCCCATCCCACCGCGCCGGCCTTCACACTCAGGCTCCTGGACAGCAAGAAGACGCTCGATTCCAGGGCATACCTCGGGAAGAGCGTCCTGGTGGTGCGCTTTCAGGCGTCCTGGTGTCGCCTGTGCGTCCGCGAGGCTCCCGGGTTCGAGAGGGCCTACCAGAAATACAAGCCGCGGGGAGTCGAGTTCGTCGGGATCCAGGTTCAGGACACCGCCGGCGACGCCCGCAAGTTCCTCAAGGCTCACGGGGCCACTTACCCCGCCGGGCTCGACCCATCCCTCACCATCGCCAACCGCTTCGGCTTCAAGGGCACGCCCTACACGGTCGTGATCTCCCAGAAGGGGGAGATGGTGGCGAGGATCCACGGCTCAGCCGACGAGGCCCGCATCGCCAAGCTGCTCGATCCTCTCCTTCGCCCCTCCAAGCAGCCCCATTAGGGCCTGCGTCCGCTGCGCCGTCCGGTCTCGTAGCTGACCAGGGCTGCGCCCCCGCGGACGGTCGCGTCCTTGTCCATTGTGAGGAGTTCGATCCGCGTGCTGGCGAGAGCCCGCTCGAACGCGTAGCGCCCAGTCTCTATCCTGACCTCGCGCTCAAGCGGTTTGAGAGATTTTGCGACGCTACCGGCCAGCAGCAGGAGCTCGGGATTCAGCCCGTTGACGATCACCGCGAGCCCGGCGCCCAGCGCCTGGCACACCTCGCCGACGATCTCCCGAGCCACCGTGTCACCCTGCTCGGCGAGCAGGAACACCGTGGCGGCATCCACGGGCCGCTTGAGGCGCTCGCTGCCCTCCCGCCCGATGTCGGTGCCCGAGACATAGGCCTTGAGGCAGCCCCGCCCGCCGCAGATGCAGGGGCGCCCGTCGAAGTTGATGGGGACATGACCCAGCTCGCCGCCGAATCCCCCCTGGCCGCGGTGCAGTTGCCCGTCGAGAATGATCCCGCCGCCGACTCCCGTTCCGAGGGCCAGGACGACCAGCGAGCGCGTCCCCTTCCCCGCGCCGAACATCCATTCGCCGAGAGCCAGGACATTGACGTCATTGTCCACGAAGGCGGGCAGGGCCAGGCGTTGGGCGATCGTGTCGGCGAGTGGTGTTGAAGCAAGCTCGGGAACATAGTGGATATCCGACCCGATGAGGCCGCGCTCGGCATCCACGGTGCCCGGGACGCCGATACCGATGCCGGTCACTTCGACCCCGCGGGAGCGGGCCGTCTCCTGAAGACGATCGAGAAGATCCACGAGGGTCGCGAGCGCGGTGCCGGGCCCACTCTTGCGAGTGGGCTCCTGGAGGTGGGTCAGCACCTCTCCGTCAGCGGCGACGAGGCCGGCAGAAACCGTCGTCCCGCCCAGATCCACTCCGATGACGACTCGCTGCATTCCCCCCCTCACCCCGCCCCTCTCCCCGTGGGGGAGAGGGAAGTCCTAGAGGCTACCGAAGTGGCAAAGGCGGATGCCCTCGCGCTCGATGAGTTCGCGCACCGCTGGATCAGTGAGCCCCCGGAGTTCAACCTCGCGCTGTTTCCCGTAGCGGCTCCCGGCAAGGTCTTCGTCGAAGTACCCGGGATGAGTCATGAACTCCGAGACGCCGTCGGGCAGCGCCTTCAGGTGCTCGAGCACCCGCTCGGCCGACCAGTACGGCTCGGGGCCCGATTCGCCGAAGAAATGATCTGGCGTGGAGAGCCTCCGGCGTCGCGCGGCGGCGCGAACCTCGGCATCCTGGCTCCTCACCGGAACCCTGATGGCCGTGGCGAAGTCGAAAAGGAGGGTCTGGATCGGTTCGTGGCGGCCGACGTGGTGATGGCTGTCCAGATGGGTGGGAAACCGCCTTGTGACCTGCCTGAACGCGTCAATCTGAGCGCCCAGTTCGATCCGCGCTTCATCCGCCTTGGCCCGCGCCGCCACCTCCCGCGCGTCCCGGATGAACCGCCCTTCGCCGTCCACGAGGGACGGGACGCGCTTGGGGCTGGAGACGGGAACACCCAGGGTCAGGTTCAGGTGCAGGCCAACCCCGAGGCCGGAGGACTTCAACTCCTCCACCAGCGCGGGATGAATGTCCGGGTTCACGAGGAGCGTGGTGCTGGTCACGATCCCCCGCCGATGCGCCTCGAGGATCCCCCGGCTCACGCCGGCTGTCAGGCCGAAGTCATCGGCGTTCACGATCAAGAGCTTCACGAGGGCTTGGTCCCCTGCACGACGAAGCGCTCGACCGTCGTGGGTAGCCCGGTACGCGGGAGCACGCCCTCGACGTCCAGGCTCCGAATGTGATCCAGCCGCTCGTAGCCGATCCGCGGAAAGGCCTGAACCTCCCGGCCGATGATCCGCGGGACGAGCCCCGCGGCCTCCAGCTTTGACATGGCCGCCTTCTGGCCGAGGAAGGCGAAGATCGTGAAAATCAGCCGGCCGCCGGGGGCCAGGTGCCGCGGCGCGCCCCGGATCGCCCGGTCCAGAATCTCCCAGCCGTTCACGCCCCCGTTGTCAGCCGCCGCCACGGGATCGTCCCGGTCGCGCCCCGTCGGAGTCGGCATCTGGGGAGGGTTAGTGCAGATCAGATCGAAGGTCAGCCCGGCCACCGGGTCGTAGCAGTCCCCGAGCTTCACCTCGACCTTGTCCACCACGCCGTTGAGGACGGCGTTCTCTCTGGCGCAGGCCACGGCCGCGGGGACCACGTCCGTGGCCACCACCTTAGAGCCAGCCCGCGCCGCCAGGATCGCGGCAAGCCCGGCACCCGTGCCGAGCTCCAGCACGCGCTCTCCAGGCTGAAACGCCAGGTGGCGGCAGAAGAGGAGAGTGCCCGCCTTCGGGACCTGGACGCCTTCGGCGATCTTGAAGAGCGCCCCCCGGTACACGAAGAGCAGGAGCCCGTCGTCAGCCGAGGCCATCCCTCACCTACCGCCCGAGGACCTTCCTGAAATAGAGACGAAGCGCCTCCTTCAGCTGGGCCCGGGCGCCGGCGGAGGTCTTCGCGTCCTCCAGTTCCTCCAGGTCCAGCTGAAGCGGCACGCCCTCTTTCTTGACGCCGTCCAGTTCAGCGGTGAGCCCGCAGCGCTCGTCGGACTCGGTGAACACGATCTTTGCCTTCTTGAAGGTCCCGTCGTCCTGGGCGATCTGCTGGATCGTCTCGGTCAGGAGTTGCTTGATCGCCTCGGCCTCCCCCGCGGGCACAGTAGAGAACGCGGCGACGAGGTTGATCTCGGCCATGGTGGGCTACCTTTCCCCGTCCCAGACCGTCAGGACGTCGGCATGGGTCTTGGCGGCGTTGGCCCGGATGGCGAAGCTGATCGCCTCGCGGATTTCGTCTTCGGTGGCACCGGCGGTCCTGGCACCTGCCAGGTCTCGCTTCGCTCAGTGCGTGTTACCCGCCGCCAGATTCGCGGCCAGATAGCAGAGCGATGAGGTCTTCGGATCCAGGACCCCCTTCTTGTACCGCCAGCTCGCGATCACCTTTTCCTCAAGCATGCGTCACGACCTCCTTTCGGATCTGGAACGGATAGAGCCGACAAGTCCAGACGCCCACCTGGTTCTCGATGCTCAAGCGGACCTGGACCGCGTTGTCGTGGTGGGTGGTCCAGAGGAAAACGGCCGCGTCCTCGGCCTCCCCGCACTCCTCGCAGATCCAGGTGGTGGCGAACCGGTCCGGCTCTCGCTGCAGGTTCCGGTACGCATCGGACGTCACGAAGAGTGGGCGAGAGTCGGCCGGCAGGAAGGCGCCAATGTCGCTCAGGTAGGAGAGGATCTCTCCCGGCGGGCGCTCCCCCCAGGCGTCGAGCACAGGCAGCAGCGGAGTTCGGCGGCGAACCGCGACGAACTCGAGGTCGTCGGACATCCGGCCTTCGGCCAGGTCGCAGCCTTCGAGGAACTTCCGGAGGTCGCCGCGCGAGACCTCGGCGCGGTAAAGCCGACCGGCGAAGTCGCTCTGCCCCAACGGCGCGAGCACGAAGTACGGAGACTCCGGCGGGGCTTCGAGGACGGGTCCGGCCACCTGGAACACGTACTGGCGGTCGGGAGTTTCCGCCAGGCCGTCATACCAGATAAGGGTCGCGCGGAGTCCAGGCTGGATCCAAGACACGGAATCCGTCATGTGTGCGCCGTCGGCGAAGCCAGTCTACCACCGCCTGGGAAAGCGCAAAACCTCCCGCTACTCCTGAAGGAAGGCGCGGTGATACCGCGTCACGTCCGCCAGCGTGTCCCCGTCGAAGTAGAGCGTCCAGCCCCCGGGATAGATCCACGCCTCCTTGGCCTGCGGCTTCACCAACGGCCAGAACTTGCTCGCCAAGCGCTCCATCTGGGCCGCGTCGTCGGTCACGCCCTGGGGCATTCCCAGGAGCAGAGTGACCTCGTCTTTCGTCATCCCCACGGTCGTCTGGCGGAGGAAGCGGAGGTTGCCCACGCGCAGAGAGTTCGCCACTTCTGGCTTTTTGGCGAGGAACTCCCTGACCCGCGCGTCCACTTGGTCGTCAAAGGTCTGCTTCTCGCTGAAGCTCGGGCTCCGGCCGTTGACCGTTCGGAACCTCTCCTTCCATATCTCCTCGGCCGTCGGACCGTCCGCGGTCCGCTGCTCGACGGTGAAGAACGCGCAGCCTCCGAGCACGAGACCTCCGAGGAGCAGGACTCTCACCCGCTGAGAGAATCGCATCCACCACCTCGCTAAATGAGCGCCGACTCCAGGACAAT
Source organism: Candidatus Rokuibacteriota bacterium (assembly GCA_016201645.1). Classification (GTDB taxonomy): domain Bacteria; phylum Methylomirabilota; class Methylomirabilia; order Rokubacteriales; family CSP1-6; genus JACQCL01. The sequence goes on along the minus strand of JACQCL010000016.1, from coordinate 6,144 downwards.
CCCCCGGTCCACGACCCGCGCCGCCTGCCCCAGGAGAGTGGCAACCGGGGTCGCCACGTGGGATGCTTCGGCGAGCTGACGGAGGAGGTCAATCAGCCGGCGCATGGCCCGGATAAGGTCTCCCTCGTGGCCGCCGAACGATTCCTCCACGATGCCGGCCCAGTCGTCGTCCCCGGAGGCCCACCGAAACACCGCCGGCATGAAGCCGGGCTGGACACCGCCGGGCAGCGTCAAATGACGGGCGCGTTGAGCCTGCCACACGGCCTCGCCGGCCGCTTCCATCTGGTGGAGCTTCTTCCTGAGGCCGGGACGCTTTTTCAAGAAGAGGCGCCAGGCCGCGTTCTCCCCCGAGCGCGCCTCCTCGATCAGACAGGAGCACAGGGCAGCCGCCTCCGCGAGAGACACGTTATCAAGAATGCCCCGTTCGACGATCTCAGCCACGAGGAGCTCGTTGTCATGACGGAGGCCCGCCACCAGCTGCCCCTTGGGCAACAGGTGCCCCCCTTTCACGGCCCCGAATTCCTCGAGCACCTCCACGACCCGGCAGAACTCCAGCCAGTAGGCGTTCTTGAGCGCTCCCAGCGCTTCGTCCCGCTGGCGGAATTTGCTCTCGAGCTTCTCACGGTGCTTCCACGCCGCCTCGCATCGGGGCTGCGCCCCCCACGGGCAACGATGACACTCGATTGCCGAGAGCTCTGCCTCGCTGCCGTGCCCGCGCTCGTGCTCTATCAGATCGGAAAGCGAGAGCCGCCGAAGCTGCTCCGCGAGCCCATTCTGCCGTTGACGCCAGTCGCGGGGAACCGGCAGCGGTGGCGTCGCCCAGAAGACCTTCTTGATATTCCCGGACTTGACACGCACCACGACGCCGTGAGGAAGGAGGGCATCCACGAGCACCCGCGACCCACGGACGCTGTGGATCGAGAGAATCGCCGCGAGGCTCCCTCCCCCGCGGCGGCGGAGGAGCACGAGACGGCCCGGCTCCGCCGTGGCGACGGCCTCACCCCGCCGCGCCCCGCCGCGTCCGAAGGCGCGGCGCAAGGCTTCCACCTCAGCTCGCACCTGGCGATAGCGTCCGATGCGCGAGAAGTCTCCGCACGGAGCGGGATAGCCTCGCGCCTCCGCCAGGGCCGCCCCGAGGCTTTCGACCTCCCGTTCGAGTCCGCGGATCCGCTTCAAGTTCTGATACTGGCCGAAGGAGGACTCGACGATCCGTCGGATCGTCTCCTGATCTTTCCCGGTGTCGAGCAGGAGAGCGACCGAGCCGTAGCCAAGCCTGAACTGGCTCTCCACCGGCTCGGGCGGGCCGTCCACCGTCCGGAGCGCCTCCTCGAGACTGTCGCGGCTGTCCAGCGCGATCACGCACTTGCCCTCCGGATCGATCCCCCGCCGCCCTGCCCGCCCGGCCATCTGCGTCAGCTCGTTGTGGGTCAGGCCTCGAAACCCCCGGTCGGTCCGTTTCGTCAATCCCTGGAGCACGACGCTCCGGGCGGGCATGTGGATCCCGAGGCTCATCGTCTCGGTCGCGAAGACCGCCCGGCACAGGCCGCGCTCGAACAGAAGCTCGGTGAGCCGCTTGAGGCTGGGCAGGATGCCGGCGTGATGGAGTCCGACCCCCATCCCGAGCGCCCGGAAGATCGTCTGGTTCAGAGACGACTCCACCATCGCGGGGCTTTCCTGGCAGGCGTCGTGGATCGCGCTCTCCACCTCGCGCTGCTGCGGGCGAGTCAAGAGCGGCTGCCCCTCCGCCAGGTAGCTTTCCATCGCCCGCTCGCAGCCCGCCCGGCTGAAGATGAAGTAGATCGCCGGGAGCCAGCCGCGGCCCGCCAAATCCTCGATTACAAGTGTCGGGTCAGCCACGCGCCGCGCGACCCAGCGCCGACGGTCCCCGTCACCCTCGCGCCGGTCCCCCCATCGTTCGGGCCGTCCGTTTTCGTGACCGACGAGGCGGACCTTGCCCTGGTGCACCGCATCGAGTGCGTGGATCTCGCCGGAGAGGTCCACCATCAGGTACTCGAGCGGCACCGGCCGATCGGGATGGAGGACCGGCACGATCGGGCGGTGGACGAGGCTGATCCAATCGGCGATCTCGGTGACGTTGGCGACGGTGGCCGAGAGCGCCACCAGAGCCGCGTTCTTGGGCGCGTTCACGATGATCTCCTCCCAGACCGTGCCGCGGCCCGGGTCGCCCATGTAGTGACATTCGTCCAGGACGACCGCAGCGAGCCCGGGAAGCCCACCCGCGTAGAACATGTTCCGGAGGATCTCGGTCGTCATGACCAGGACCGGGGCGCGCGGGTTGACTTTGACGTCCCCGGTGAGGACCCCGACCTCCGCCACGCCGAACTGGCGGCAGAAGTCAGCGTACTTCTGGTTGGAGAGGGCTTTGAGGGGAGTCGTGTACGCGATCCGTTGACGCCGGAGCAGAGCCTGGTAGATCGCGAATTCCGCGATCAGCGTTTTCCCCGCTCCCGTGGGAGCTGAGACGATGACCGAATCACCCTCCAGGATCGCCGCGATCGCGCGCGCCTGAAACCCGTCCAGCGCGAACGGATAGCGGGCCTGGAACGTGCGGTAGAGATCGAGCTGGGTCGCGCCGAGGCGACCCGCGCGGTAGGCTTCCCCCAGCTCCTTCGGCAGAATGTCGGTAAGAATCGGCCTGCTCCTTCCGAGCCTCAGCGTATCACGGGCTTGCCGGAGGCGGAAATCGAGGCTAAGCTTCACGGGACATGCTCGTCTATCACGCCGGGATCACGGCGGCGGAGGACTACCTCCAGCGACGCGCGCCGCACCGCCAGGCCCACCTCGAGCGGCTTCTCGGGCTCCGCGCCCAGGGGCTTCTGATCGGCGGCGGCCCGGCCCCCGACGGCCGAACGGCGGACATCTTCTACCGGGTTGCTCAAGCCTCGGACATCGTCCGACTCATCGAAGAGGATCCCTACTTCGTGGCCAAGGTCTGGACCGGCTACTCCCTCCGAACCTTCTCTCAGTTCGTCGAGCCGTGGGAGCTTCCGCCGGTGGTCACGGACGGCTCGCGCCGGGCGATGCTGGTCGAGGGGATCGTGCAGGAGGAGGACATGGCGACCTTCGCCCTGATCGAGTTGCGCGGGGCTGGACGGCTGGCCTTCGGGGGGTTCTTCGAGGAGGGCGCGACGCTCGCGCTCCTGAGGACCGACGACCCGGACACGGCGGTCGGATGGCTCTCCGAGACGGGCTTCTGGAAAGATGGAAGCCTCACCGCCCGCCCGCTCCTCCACGTCCTTTAGATCCCGGGAGCCCCGAGCGATGGCCAAGCGAGCGCCGACCGTCGGCATTATCGGGCTCGGGTTCGGCCGCGCCCACATCCCCGCCTTCCAGGCCAACGGCTGCCAGGTCGTCGCCCTCTGCCAGCGCAACCCAGAGCAGGCCAAAGCCGTCGCCGACAAATACAGTGTCCCCCGGATCTTCGACCGGTGGGAAGCGATGCTAGCCGAGGCCAAGCCCGAGATCGTGGTGATCGCCGCTCCGCCCCATCTTCATCATCCGATCGCGCTCAGAGCCCTGGAGGGCGGCGCCCACGTCGTCTGCGAAAAACCGCTGGCGATGAACCGCGCCCAAGCGCGGGAGATGCTGGAGGCCGCGGCGCGGGCCAAGCGCGTGGCGATGACCGGCTTCAACTGGCGCTTCCCGGCGAGCATGCAGCGCTTCCACGCGATGGTGGAAGAAGGATTCCTCGGCAAGCTCTTCCACGCGAGCGCGCGCTACCTCGTCCCCCGCTGGGTGGAGGAAGCGACGCTCCCTACCTGGCGAATGGACCGAGCTCAGGCCGGCCACGGCGTCATGGGCGATCTCGGCGTCCATCTCGTGGACCTCGCCCGCTGGAACTTCGGAGAGATCGTCCGCGTCTCGGCCCGAGCAGGGATCGCGTACCCGTCCCGGACAGTGCCGGGCGGAGGCAGGCCTGCCGACGCCGAAGATTTCTGCGCAGTGACGGGAGAACTCGCCTCCGGCGCCCTCATCACGCTCATGGCAAGCCGCGTCGCCCGGGCCGGAAACGAGCAGACTCTCGAAGCCTACGGCAGCCGAGGCGCTCTCTCCTACCGCCTCACCCGCCAGGGACCACGCTGGTACGCGGGCGAGCTGCGGGCCGCCTCGGGGACTACCCGGCTTGAGCCGGTGAAGGTTCGCTCGGGACTCCCGCGCTCGGCCGGAGAGGGGGATCAGCTCGAGGTGACCGGCAAATCCACGGTCGCGCTCTTGGTGAAGCGGCTCCTGAAGGGGATCCAAAAGGGTGAGAACCCGTCGCCGTCATTCGAGGACGGGATGCGGGCTCAGGCGGTGCTCGACGCCGTGCTCGAGTCAGCCTCGCGAGGGAGCCGGGTCGAGGTGGATCTGAACTAGCGGCCCCGGATCAGGGCGATGGCTGCCTCGTGAAGCCGGCCGTTGCTCGCTAAGGCGTTTCCTGAGTAGATCGAAGGTAACCCACTGAAATCACTGAAGCGTCCACCCGCCTCCTCTACCAGGAGCTTGACGGGGGCCAAGTCCCACGGCTTCACGTCGGTCTCTAAGACGATCTCGGCCTTCCCCTCGGCCACGACCGTGTAGCAGAGGTAATCGCCGAAGCCGCGCTGCCGCTCGGTGGCGTCCACCAGCCGGACAAACCCCTCCCAGTGACCGCTGCTTCGAAGCAAACCGAGGCTCGCGTGAATCAGCGTGGCCCTGTCGAGGGACGACACCGCTGAGACTCGAAGACGCTCTCCGCCGAGGAACGCGCCGCCGCCCTTTCGCGCGGTGTAGAGCTCGCCGGTCACGGGGTTCAGGATCACGCCCGCGGTAATCTTGCCGCGCTCTTCGAGGGCGATCAGCACGGCCCAGATCGGGATGCCTCGGACGAAGTTCCGCGTTCCGTCAATAGGGTCAATGATCCAGCGGATCTCCTTCGATCCCTGGGCTCCTAGCTCCTCCCCGAGGAAACCGTACTCCCGAAAGGCCCGCCCGAGAACCTCCACGATGATCTGCTCGGCTTCGCGGTCCGCCTGGGTCACGGGGGAGCGATCGGGCTTGAGCGTCACCTCCACTCCCCGCCGGTAGTATTTGAGCGCCACCTCACCGGCAGCCCGCGCGGCCTCCGTCATCACCTCAAGCACTCGATCCATCACGCCGCTAGCCTCTGGGCAGCCCGAGCAGGCGCTCTCCGATGATGTTCTTCTGGATTTCCGTGGTGCCACCGGCGATCCCGAAGCGAAGGGCGAAGAGGGCCTGGAAGGCCCAGCGCCCGCCGTCCGGCGCTCCCGGCGCGCCCCGCCAGAGCTGGGTCCAGGGGCCGACGATCTGGGTCGCCGCCTCGGCCATCTTCTTGTAGGTGTCGGTGAACGCCACCTTCAAGACCGAGCCTTCCGGCCCCGGCGCCTCGCCTCGGAGCTGGCGCGTGACGTAGCGGAGACCGGTCAGGCGCAACGCCCGCCCCTCGATGTACACCTGGGCGAGGGCCTGGCGGAGAACAGGATCCTTGGAGGCGGTCTCCTCGCCTCGAGGCCAGCTTCGGGCCAGCTCCAGCACCCGATCAATGTACTGGTGCAGGATCACCGTGTTGCCGATCGCCAGGCGCTCGTACATGAGGACTGTGATCGCGACGTCCCAGCCACCGTGAAGCCGGCCGAGCAGGTTCGCCTTGGGAACCCGGACTTGGTCGAAGAACACCTCGTTGAACTCCGCATCGCCGGTCAGCTGGACGAGGGGCCTGATCGTGATGCCGGGGTTCCTCATGTCCACCAGGAGACACGAGATCCCCTTGTGCTTCGGCGCCTGCGGGTCCGTGCGCACCAGGAGGATGCAGTAGTGGGAGCGATGGGCGTTGGAGGTCCAGACCTTCTGGCCCGAGACGACGAAGTGATTGCCATCCTCGACGGCGCGGGTGGAGAGGTTCGCGAGATCGCTCCCCGCCCCCGGTTCAGAAAAGCCCTGGCACCAGATCTCATCGGCGGACAGGATAGGCGGAAGCCAGCGCGCCTTCTGCTCCTCGGTTCCGTGGTGGATGACGGCGGGCCCCACCATGGTCAGGCCGATCATGTTCACTCCCGGCGGAGCGCCGGCGGCAATCATCTCCTCGGTGAAGATCATTTGCTCCACCAGGCTCGCACCGCGTCCCCCGAACTCCTTCGGCCAGTG
>JACQCL010000173.1 GCA_016201645.1 Candidatus Rokuibacteriota bacterium | reverse complement strand
TATAACCCTGGCGTGCACGGCCTGCGACCGGCGGAACTACTCGACGACGAAGAACCGGCGGACGCACCCGGACCGTCTCGAGTTGAAGAAGTACTGCAAGTGGTGCCGCAAACACACCCCCCACAAGGAAACCAAGTGACGCGTAGATCGCGCGCTTCGAGCGCCGGCTTTTCGAGCGAGGGCTTTGCCCTCGCAATCTCTGGGGGGAGGCTTCGGAGGGGGCCGTCGAGGCCCCCTTCGAAAGCACCTAGGCGTGTAGCTCTAACGGCTAGAGCACCGGACTCCAAATCCGGGGGATGGGGGTTCGAATCCCTCCACGCCTGCCATTTTCGTTAAGCGGGAGCGGTATGGAATTTATACAGAGTGGTTTGTCGTGCACACGTACTCGGGATTCGAGAACAAGGTTGCGGCTGCCATTGAGCAGCGCGCCAGGATCTTCGGGCTTCAGGATCAAATCACCCGGGTTGTCGTGCCGGTGGAGGAGGTCGTGGAGGTCCGCAAGGGCCAGAGGCGCATCAGCTCGCAGAAATTCTATCCGGGATACGTCCTCGTGGAGATGGAGCTGACGGACGAGACGTGGCACCTCGTCCGCAGCACTCCGAAGGTCACGGGGTTCGTCGGGTCAGGGAGCCGGCCGGTTCCTCTGCCCCAGGAAGAGGTGGACGAGATTCTCCGCCAGATGGAGGAGGGCGCCGAGAAACCCAAGCCCAAGGCGGTGTTCTCGAAGGGCGATAAGGTGCGCGTCGTCGAGGGTCCGTTCGTGAACTTCATGGGGACGATCGAGGACGTGAATCCGGAGCGGGGCCGGTTGAAAGTGATGGTGGGGCTCCTCGGACGGCTCACGCCGATTGAGATCGAGTATTACCAGGTGGAGCGCCTGTAATGAAAAAGGTGCAGGCGGTGGTCAAGCTGCAGATCCCAGCGGGGAAGGCCAACCCGGCCCCGCCTGTGGGTCCGGCGCTGGGCCAGCACGGCGTGAACATCATGGAGTTCTGCAAGGGGTTCAACGCGCAGACAGGCTCGCAGGAAGGGCTGATCTTGCCGGTCGTGGTGACCATTTACCAGGACCGGTCCTTTTCGTTCGTGGTGAAGACGCCGCCAGCGGCCGTGCTCCTGAAGCGCGCGGCGGGTATCGCGAAGGCCTCGGCGATGCCTCACAAGGACAAGATCGGCAAGGTGACCCGCGCCCAACTGCGCGAGATCGCGCAGACCAAGCTGCCGGATCTGACCGCGGGTTCCCTGGACGCGGCGATGCGAATCATCGAGGGCACGGCCCGGAGCATGGGCATCGAAGTGGTATAGGGGGAACGCGAGGATGCCCGCAGTGGCGAAGCGGTACAAGGCGGCGGTGGCGCTGATCGACAAAGCGAAGGCCTATACCGTCGAAGAGGCCATCACCGTCATGAAGCAGGCGCCCTCGCCCAAGTTCGACGAGAGCGTGGATCTGTCGCTGCGCCTTGGGGTGGACCCCAAGCACGCCGACCAGATGGTGCGTGGAGCGGTGGTGCTGCCCCACGGGATCGGGAAGACGGTGCGCGTGGTGGTGTTTGCCAAAGGGGAGAAGGAGCGGGAGGCCCGGGAGTCGGGCGCTGACTACGTCGGGGCCGAGGACCTGGTCGAAAAGATCCAGGGAGGGTGGATGGAGTTTGATGCCACCATCGCGACCCCGGATCTCATGGGTCAGGTGGGCAAGCTCGGGAAGGTGCTGGGCCCCCGGGGCCTCATGCCCAACCCGAAGTTGGGGACGGTGACCTTTGATATCGCCCGAGCCGTTCGCGAGGTCAAAGCGGGGAAAGTGGAGTTCCGGGTGGACAAAGCGGGGAACGTGCACGTGCCCATCGGGAAAAAGTCCTTCCCCGCCAATCACCTCGTGGAAAACGCGATGACGCTTATTGAGGCCATCATGCGGGCGAAACCGGCAGCCTCCAAGGGACAGTATCTGCGCTCTCTGACCGTGTCCTCCACGATGGGGCCCGGCGTTCCCATGGACGTCCAGCGGGTGGCCAACCTGTTCAAGAAGTAGGCGACAAGGAGCCAAGGGTGCCCAGTCAAGCGAAGGTCGAGGACGTCGAGAGGCTGCGGGCTCGGCTCTCCGGGGTGAAAACCGCTGTGCTCACCGAGTACCGGGGGCTGACGGTTCAGCAGATCTCCGACCTCCGTCGGCAGCTCAGGCCGGCGGCAGCGGAGTACAAAGTGGTCAAGAACCGGCTGGCGCGTCTGGCCATCCAGGGCTTGCCCCTTGACCGGCTCGGGCCGCACCTGAAAGGTCCGACAGGACTCGTGATCTCAAAGCAGGATCCCGTGGCCCTGGCCAAGGTCCTCCAGGCCTTCGTCAAGACCAATCCCCTGCTCCAGATCAAGCTGGGCTATGTGGACGGGCGGCTCCTTCAAGCCCCGGAACTCCGTCAGATGGCTGAGCTGCCGTCCCGCGAGGTGCTGCTCGGGCAATTGGTAGGCGCGCTCCACGCTCCCGTCGTTCGTGTCGTCGGGACCCTGGATGGCATGCTCCGATCCCTGGTGTCCATGCTGGACCAGGTTCGGGTGAAGAAAGAGACAACGGCCTCATAGGCCGCGGTGTTCGAGCGCGGGCTTGGCCCGCGCAACCCTAGGGGGAGGCATCGGAAGGGGGACGGAGTCCCCCTCCGAGAAAACACGGGAGGAAGCGACACATGTCTAAAGTGAACGTTGACGACGTCCTGGAATCGATTGATGCGTGGACCGTGCTGGATTTGAACCGCCTCGTCAAGGGGCTTCAGGACAAGTACGGCATCTCTCCCGTGGCGGCGGTGCCCGTGGCCGCCGCTGCCGGCGGGGCGGCCGCCGGGGCGGCTCCGGCCGCGGCTGAGGAGGAGAAGACGGAGTTCGACGTGATCCTCACCGCGGCTGGAGACAAGAAGATCCAGGTCATCAAGGTTGTCCGGGAGCTGACGGGGCTGGGCCTCAAGGAGGCGAAGTCCGTGGTAGACGACGCGCCGAAGCCGGTAAAGGAGAAAGTGTCGAAGGCTGAAGCGTACGAGATGAAGAAAAAGCTCGAAGAAGTCGGAGCCACGATCGAGATCAAGTAGTTCTCCCCCGGACGACGGGGGACCACCGCTCGTTGAGCGCGGCCGCTCTTAGGAGGGCGTATGGCAGGGTTGCTTCAGTGCGGGCGCCGGACCCGGAAAGACTTCGGCAAGATTCCGTCCATCGTAGAGATTCCCAACCTCATCGAGGTTCAGAAGGGATCCTATGAGGCGTTTCTGCAGAAGGGTGTCCTTCCCGAGCGCCGGGAGGACATGGGGCTCCAGGCGGTATTCAAGTCTGTGTTTCCGATCACGGATTACAACGAGAACGCATCGCTGGAGTTCGTGAACTACCACTTCGGGGATCCCAAGTATAGCGTCGAGGAGTGCCACGACCGGGGGATGACCTTCGCGATCCCGCTCAAGGTGACGCTCCGCCTGGTCGTCTACGAACAGGATAAAGAAGCGAAGACGAGGGCCGTGAGGGACATCAAGGAGCAGGAGGTCTATCTCGGTGAGCTGCCGCTGATGACCGAGAAGGGCACTTTCATCATTAACGGGACGGAGCGAGTTGTGGTCTCGCAGCTTCAGCGGTCCGCCGGCGTCTTCTTCGACGACGACAAGGGCAAGACCGTGGCTTCGGGGAAGCTCCTCTATTCGGCGCGGGTGATCCCGTACCGCGGCTCCTGGGTGGAGTTCGACTTCGACGCGAATGACATCCTCCACGTCCGGGTGGACCGCCGGCGGAAGATGTCGGCGACGGCGTTTCTCCGGGCGTTCTGGTTCCTGGAGCGCGGCTGCCGGAAGCCCCAGGACATCCTGACCGACGAGGAGATCCTTGCGCTGGTCTATGACCTCGAGGAAGTGCTCTCCTTCGAAGGCGGGATCGCGTGGAAGCGCCTCCACCCTGAGATCCACGTGGACGAGAGAGTGGCCGAGGACATCCGGCTCCCCCGTCACAAGGAGCCTGTGATCCAGGCCGGCAAGAAACTCACCCGGAAGATCATCGAGCAGCTTCGCGAGCTTCATGTGGAGCGAATCCCGGTGCGCGCGGAGGAACTGGTGGGCCGGCGCACCGGCAGCCGGGTGGTGGATCAGGAGACGGGCGAGGTGCTGCTGGAGGTCAACCAGGAGATCAAATCCACGGATCTGCCGCAGATCATGGCGCGGCGGGTGGCGCCCTTCAAGCTGCTGGTTGTGAACCCGGCGAAGGCCGACGCCTCCATTTATGAGACGCTCGCCCGGGACGCCAAGGATCACTTTAAGGACCCCGACGAGGCCCTCGTCGAGATCTACCGCCGTCTCCGTCCCGGCGATCCGCCCACCGTCGAATCGGCGCGGGCGCTGTTCCGGGGGATGTTCATGGATCCCCGCCGCTACGACTTGGCCCGGGTGGGACGGTTCATGATCAACAAGAAGCTCCAGATCAACGCCCCCCTCAACGCCAGGACGATCCGGGGCGAGGACGTGGTGGCCGTGATTCGGCACCTGCTGCTGGTCAAGTTGGGCTCGAAAGCCACGGATGACATCGATCACCTGGGTAATAGGCGTGTGCGCTCCGTCGGGGAGCTCCTCGAAAACCAGTTCAGGGTCGGCCTGACGCGGATGGAGCGGGCGGTGAAGGAGCGGATGTCCATCTCGGACATCGCCAACCTCATGCCTCACGATCTGATCAATGCGAAGCCGGTCTCGGCGGTGGTGAAGGAGTTCTTCGGCTCCTCGCAGCTCAGCCAATTCATGGACCAGACCAACCCGCTCGCCGAGCTGACCCACAAACGACGGCTCTCCGCGCTGGGGCCGCGGGGGCTCTCGCGCGAGCGCGCCGGCTTCGAGGTCCGCGACGTCCATCCCACCCACTACGGGCGCATCTGCCCCATCGAGACCCCGGAGGGGCCAAACATCGGGCTGATCTCGTCCCTCTCGACGTATGCCCGGACCAACGAGTTTGGGTTTATCGAGACCCCGTACCGGAAGGTCGCCGACGGGACGGTGACCAACGAGATCGTGTTCCTGACCGCGCTCGAGGAGGAGCAGTACGTCATTGCCCAGGCCAACGCCGAGCTGGACAGTCGGAACAGGTTCGTGAAGGACCGCGTCTCGGCCCGGAAAGGCGGCGAATTCACAATGGTGCCGCCCGTGGAAATCCACTTCATGGACGTCTCTCCGAAGCAGCTCGTCTCCGTGGCCGCCTCTATGGTCCCGTTCCTGGAGAACGATGATGCCAACCGGGCCCTCATGGGCTCCAACATGCAGCGCCAGGCCGTGCCGCTGCTCCAGCCCGAGGCGCCGTTGGTGGGGACCGGGATGGAGCACATTGTGGCCCGCGATTCGGGCGCGGTAGTGTTGGCCAAGCGGATGGGCGTGGTCGAGTACGTGTCGGCCGACCGCGTCGTCGTGCGCGCCGAGAGCCGGTCAAAGAAGACCGACCCGGTGCAGGACCTCCCGCTGGACATCTACAACCTGACCAAGTGTCAGCGCTCCAACCAGAACACGTGCATTAACCAGCGCCCCATCGTGCGCAAGGGGCAGCGGGTGCAGGCCGGCGAAGTGATCGGCGACGGGCCCGCCACCGACCAGGGAGAATTGGCCCTGGGCCGGAATGTCCTGGTCGCCTTTATGCCGTGGGGCGGGTACAACTTCGAGGACGCCATCCTGGTCTCCGAACGGTTGGTGAAGGACGACCGTTACACCTCCATCCACATCGAAGAGTTTGAGGGCCAGGCGCGGGACACGAAGCTCGGCAAAGAGGAGATCACGCGCGATATTCCGAACGTCTCCGAGGAGGCGCTGAAAGACCTGGATGAGTCGGGCATCGTCAGGATCGGCGCCAAAGTAAAGGCCGGCGACATCCTCGTGGGGAAGATCACCCCCAAGGGTGAGACCCAGCTGACGCCCGAGGAGAAGCTGCTGCGGGCGATCTTCGGTGAGAAGGCCGGCGACGTTCGGGACACCTCGCTGACGGTTCCGCCGGGGATCGAGGGGACCGTGGTGGACGTCAAGGTCTTTTCCCGCCGCGGTGTGGACAAGGACGAGCGCGCCAAGTCCATCGAGGAGGAGGAGGTGGGCCGCCTCGAGAAGGACTACCAGGATGAGATTGCGATGGTCGAGATGGAGCGCGACCAGAAGCTGAAGAACCTCCTGGTCGGGAAGACCTCGACCTTCGATCTGGTGGATCCCACCAACAAGAAGAAGCTCGGCAAAAAGGGTGACAGGATCGAGCGTCCCTACCTGGACAACTTCTCCTGGAACGAGCTGAAGAAGATCCGGGTCAAGGAGGATGAGGGCCTGGCCGCCACCATCAAGCGGATCGAGGAGCTGGCCGAGGAGCAGATCTCCATCTACGAGACGATGCTGGATGACCGCATTGCCCGCCTCCGCCGCGGGGACGATCTGCCGCCGGGGGTCATCAAGACGGTGAAGGTGTACGTGGCGGTCAAGCGCAAGCTCTCGGTCGGGGACAAGATGGCCGGCCGCCACGGCAACAAGGGCGTGGTCTCGCGGGTCCTCCCGGACGAGGACATGCCCTACCTGCCCGATGGGACGCCGGTGGAGATCGTGCTGAACCCGCTGGGCGTGCCTTCCCGGATGAACGTCGGCCAGATCTTGGAGACCCATCTCGGCTGGGCGGCCCGGGCGCTCGGCCTCTGGGTGGCGAGCCCGGTCTTCGACGGCGCCACCGAAGAGGAGATCAAGGGGCACTTGAAACAGGCGAAGCTCCCCACGTCGGGGAAGACGCGGCTGTACGACGGCCGCACCGGCAAGCCGTTCCACCAGGAGGTGACGGTCGGGCAGATTTACATGATGAAGCTGGCCCACCTGGTGGAGGACAAGATGCACGCTCGCTCCATCGGCCCCTACTCCCTCGTCACCCAGCAGCCGCTGGGCGGCAAGGCGCAGTTCGGCGGTCAGCGATTCGGCGAGATGGAGGTGTGGGCCCTGGAAGCCTACGGGGCGGCCCACACGCTTCAGGAGATGCTCACCGTCAAGTCCGACGACTTGGAGGGACGGAACCGCATCTACGAGGCTATCGTCAAGGGCGAAAACTTCCTCGAGCCGGGCACGCCGGAATCCTTCAACGTGCTGGTAAAGGAGCTCAAGAGCCTGGCGCTGGACGTGGAGCTCATTCAGAAGAATGGCAAGAAGTAGTGGAAAAGGAGGTTCACGAATGTTGACGGATCGCCCGCTGGGCAGCCTGCTCAGGGAGGAGAAGCCCACCAGGGACCTGTGGGGAATCCTCGATCGGCATCCGAAGCCTATCACGTTCGACGCCATCCGGATCCGGCTGGCGTCTCCCGAGAAGATCCGTTCCTGGTCGCACGGCGAGGTGAAGAAGCCGGAAACCATCAACTACCGGACGTTCAAGCCGGAGCGGGACGGCCTGTTCTGCGCCCGCATCTTCGGCCCCACCAAGGATTACGAGTGCGCCTGCGGGAAGTACAAGCGGATGAAGTTTGCGGGCGTGGTCTGCGACAAGTGCGGGGTCGAGGTCACGCGCGCACGCGTGCGCCGGGAGCGCATGGGGCACATCGTGCTGGCCTCCCCGGTCTCCCACGTGTGGTTCTTCAAGGGACTGCCGAGCCGCATCGGCCAGCTGCTGGACATGTCACTCCGGGAGCTGGAGAAGATCCTCTACTTCGAGGAGTACGTGGTCCTGGATCCAGGGCGGGTGCCCGGGCTGAAGAAGAAGGATCTCCTCATGGTGGACCGGGCGCGCAAGCTTGCCGAGGAGCACGGCGCCGACGCCTTCAAGGTCGGCATGGGCGCCGAGGCGATCCGGGAACTGCTCGGCGACATGGAGCTGGACAGCCTGGCCGGTGAGCTCCGGGCTCAGATGCTTGTCGAGACCTCGGCGCAGAAGCGGAAGAAGGTCGTCAAGCGCCTCAAGGTCGTGGAGGCGTTCATCAATTCCGGTAACCAGCCCGAGTGGATGATCCTGGAGGTGGTCCCGGTCATTCCGCCTGAGCTGCGGCCCCTGGTTCCGCTGGACGGCGGCCGGTTCGCCACATCGGACCTCAACGATCTGTACCGGCGCGTCATCAACCGGAACAACCGGTTGAAGCGGCTCATGGAGCTGAAGGCGCCGGAGATCATCATCCGGAACGAGAAGCGGATGCTCCAGGAGGCGGTGGACGCGCTGTTCGACAACGGCCGCCGGGGTCGCGTGATCACGGGCCCGAATAACCGGCCGCTCAAGTCCCTGTCGGATACCCTCAAGGGCAAGCAGGGGCGGTTCCGCCAGAACCTTCTGGGCAAGCGAGTGGATTATTCCGGCCGCTCGGTCATCGTGGTTGGCCCCCACCTGAAGCTCCACCAGTGCGGTCTGCCGAAGAAGATGGCACTCGAGCTCTTCAAGCCGTTCATCCTCCGGAAGCTCGAGGAGCGGGGGATCGCCTCGTCCATCAAGGCGGCGAAGAAATTCGTCGAGAAAGAGCATCCGGAGGTCTGGGACATCCTGGAAGAGGTCATCAAGGAACACCCGGTGCTCCTGAACCGGGCCCCGACGCTCCACCGCCTCGGGATTCAGGCCTTCGAGCCGATCCTGGTGGAGGGAAAGGCTATCGAGATCCATCCGTTGGTCTGCACCGCCTTCAACGCGGATTTCGACGGGGACCAGATGGCGGTTCACGTCCCGCTCAGCCTGGAGGCCCAGCTCGAGGCGCAGGTCCTCATGCTGTCGGCGAACAACATCCTGTCTCCCGCGAACGGCGCGCCCCTGGCGGTGCCGACCCAGGACATGGTGTTGGGCATCTACTACCTCACCAAGGAGCGGCCGGGGGTGCGGGGGGAGGGGCGCCTGTTCGCGGACCCCGAGGACGTGCGAATCGCCTACGACGCCGAGGACGTGGACCTCCAGGCCCGGATTCGCCTCCGCTGGCGGGGGGAGGTCATCGAGACCACTGTCGGGCGGGTGCTTCTCAACGACGTGGTTCCCGAGCCCCTCCGGTTCGTGAACCGCGAGCTCAAGAAGAAAGAGATCACGGCCCTTGTGGCCGAGTGCTACAACAAGCTCGGCAACGAAGTGACCGTCGCCTTCCTGGATGATCTGAAAGACATCGGCTTCCGCTACGCAACGCTGTCCGGCCTGTCGATCGGGATCGACGATATGCACATCCCGTCGGCCAAGGAGCGTCTCATCGAAGACGCCCGGCGGCAGGTCAACGAGGTTGAGCAGCAATACCAGGACGGGGTCATCACCAACGGCGAGCGCTACAACAAGGTCGTGGACATCTGGGCCCACGTCACCGAGCAGATCGCCGACGCGATGTTCCGGGAGCTGGAGGGCGGCGAGCAGGGCGGGGAGTTCAATCCGATCTACATGATGGCCGACTCGGGCGCGCGGGGGTCGAAGCAGCAGATCCGCCAGCTGGCCGGGATGCGCGGCCTCATGGCCAAGCCGTCGGGGGAGATCATCGAAACGCCGATCACGTCCAACTTCCGCGAAGGCCTGACGGTGCTGGAGTACTTCACCTCCACTCACGGCGCGCGCAAGGGGTTGGCGGATACGGCCCTCAAGACGGCCGACTCCGGCTACCTGACCCGCCGCCTGGTGGATGTCTCCCAGGACGTCATCGTGAGCGACTACGACTGCGGCACCGTGAAGTACATCGACGCCACGCCGTTGGTGGAGGGGGGCGACATCATCCAGTCGCTCCGCGACCGGGTGCTGGGGCGCGTGGCGGCGGAGGATATCCGGGACCCCTTCGGCGGGGAGATCATCGTCCAGGCCAATTCGGAGATCATCGAGGAGCTGGCGGCCAAGATCGAGGATTCGGGCCTGGAAAAAGTCCGCATCCGCTCCACGCTCACCTGCGAGGCCAAGCGGGGGGTGTGCGTCATGTGCTACGGGCGCAACCTAGGGACCGGCCGGCTGGCGGAACTCGGGGAGGCGGTCGGGATCATCGCCGCTCAGTCCATCGGGGAACCCGGGACTCAGCTGACGATGCGCACGTTCCACATCGGCGGGACGGCGAGCCGGGTTGTGGAGGCCTCCAAGCACGAGGCGAAGAACGCGGGCATCGTGAAATACCACAACATGCGCACGGTCGAGAACCGGGACCGCGACCTCGTGGTGTTGAATCGCAACGGCGAGATCGTGATCGTGGACGATCGGGGTCGGGAGAAGGAGCGGTACCCGGTGGTGCCGGGCGCCCGGGTCAAGGTCAAGGAGGGCAAGCGCGCGGCGACCGGGCAGGTCTTGGTGGAGTGGGATCCCTTCACCACGCCAATCCTGACCGAGGTGTCCGGCAAGCTCGTGTACCGAGACATTGTCGAGGGCGTCACGGTCCGCGAGGAGTTCGACGAGGTCACCGGGCTGGCCCGAAAGGTGATTATCGAGGACGCCGAAGGCAAGCTCCAGCCGCGCGTGTCCGTCGAGGACGACAAGGGAACCACGGTGGCTCAGAACCTGATGCCCGTGGGGGCGCACCTTCTCGTGGCGAACGAGTCGCACGTGTTCGCCGGGGACATCATCGCCAAGATCCCTCGCGAGACTACGAAAACGAAAGATATCACCGGAGGGCTGCCCCGCGTGGCCGAACTCTTCGAGGCGCGCAAGCCGAAGGAGCAGGCGGTCATTACCGAGATCGATGGGACCGTGGAGTTCGCCGGTTTCGTGAAGGGGATGCGCAAAATCGTGATCCGCGCCGACAACGGTGAGACCAAGGAGTACCTGATCCCCCGCGGGAAGCATATTTCGGTGCACGAGGACGACCGGGTCAAGGCGGGCGAGGCGCTCATGGACGGCTCCCCGAATCCGCACGACTACCTCGCGGTGCTCGGTGACCGTGAACTCCAGCGGTACCTCGTGAACGAGGTGCAAGAAGTCTACCGGCTCCAGGGCGTCACGATCAATGACAAGCACATCGAGATCATCGTCCGTCAGATGCTGCGTCGTGTCCGCATCGAGGAGGTGGGGGACACCGATTTCGTGGTGGGCGAGCTCGTGGACAAATTCGTTTTCCAGGAGGAGAACGACAAGGTGCTGGCCCAGGGCAAGCGCCCGGCGGCCGCCAAGCCTGTCCTCCTCGGCATCACCAAGGCGTCACTCAGCACGGACAGCTTCATCTCCGCCGCCTCGTTCCAGGAGACGACGCGCGTCCTCACCGAGGCCGCGATCAGCGGGAAGGTGGATGACCTTCGCGGGCTCAAGGAGAACGTGATCGTCGGCCGGCTGATCCCGGCGGGGACGGGACTGTCGCATTACACGCGGGCGGAAGTGCTGAGCGCTGAAGCGGCGGAGGCCAAGCCGGCGGCTGAGCCGACTCCGGGCGAGCCGTCGGCCGAGGGCGAAGCCCCGGTGGCGGCGGCCGGCTAGGGGTCGGGAGAGGATCAATTGGTTGACAAACCTACTCACTACGAGTATAAAGTAGGAGTTTTGGGTCCATTGAAGGTGTGAAGGGATCATGCCGACCATCAGTCAGCTCGTGCGGAAGGGCCGGGAGGCGGTGCTCAAGAAGTCCAAGACCCCTGCGATGGGGGGGAGCCCGCAGAAGCGCGGGGTCTGCATCCGCGTGTACACCACCACGCCGAAGAAGCCGAACTCGGCGCTTCGGAAGGTGGCCCGCGTCCGGCTCACGAACGGGCTCGAGGTGACCTCGTACATCCCCGGGGTCGGCCACAACTTGCAGGAGCACTCGATCGTGTTGATCCGTGGCGGGCGGGTGAAGGACCTCCCCGGGGTCCGGTACCACATCATCCGCGGCATCCTTGACACCGCGGGAGTGGCCAACCGGAAGCAGAGCCGCTCGAAGTACGGCGCCAAGGCGCCGAAAGCGGGGGGAGGCGCGGCCTAATGCGTCGGGCGGGAGCCGCACGGCGCGAGGTCCTTCCGGACCCGAAGTACGGCAGTCGGCTCGTGGCGAAGTTCGTCAACATCATGATGACGCGCGGGAAGAAATCGACCGCGGAGCGCATCATGTACGAGGCGCTGGAGGCGATCGAGGAACGGAGCAAGCAGGACGCGCTGAAGATGTTCAAGCAGGCCGTGGACAACGTGAAGCCCGCCGTGGAGGTGAAATCGCGCCGGGTCGGCGGCTCGACCTATCAAGTCCCGGTGGAGGTGCGTCCCGAGCGGCGGACCTCGCTGTCGATGCGATGGCTCATCGCTGCCTCCCGCCGCCGCGCGGAGAAGAGCATGGCGGACAAGCTGGCGGGCGAGCTCCTCGACGCGGCCAACAGCCGGGGGACGGCCGTCAAGAAGCGGGAAGACACTCACCGGATGGCGGAGGCCAACAAGGCGTTCGCGCACTATCGCTGGTAGCGGGACGTCACGAAGAGGGGGGCCGCAGGCTGACCCCCCTCTTCTTCCGTCCGAGTCGCGTGACCGGGCGAACGAGGCACATGCTGGAGAGGATGGGGAAGACGAAGTGGAAAGGCAGTATCCGCTAGAGAAAACCCGCAACATCGGCATCATGGCCCACATTGATGCCGGCAAGACCACGACCACGGAGCGGATCCTCTACTACACCGGTCGCTCGTACAAGATCGGCGAGGTGGACGAGGGAACCGCGACCATGGACTGGATGGTCCAGGAGCAGGAGCGGGGCATCACCATCACCTCCGCGGCGACCACGTGCTTCTGGCGGGACTGCCGGGTCAACATCATCGATACGCCCGGCCATGTGGATTTCACCGTGGAAGTAGAGCGTTCGCTGCGCGTCCTGGACGGCGCCATTGCGATCCTGGACGCGGTCGCCGGCGTGGAGCCGCAGACGGAGACGGTCTGGCGCCAAGCCGACAAGTACCAGGTGCCGCGGGTCGTCTACGTCAACAAGATGGATCGGGTGGGTGCCGACTTTTCCCGTTCCGTGGCCATGATCAGAGAGCGCCTGGGAGCGCTTCCGGTCCCGGTCCAGCTCCCCATCGGCCAGGCGGATTCCTTCATCGGCGTCATCGACCTCATCGATCAGGTCGCCATCGTCTGGGAGGAAGAAGGCCTGGGCCAGCGCTTTGCGCGTCAGGAGATCCCGGCCGAGTACGCCGGGCAGGTCCGCGAGTACCGGGAGAAGATGCTCGAGGCCCTCGCCGAAGTGGACGAGGCCCTCATGGAGCGGTACCTGAGCGATGAGAAGATCAGCCCGGAGGAGATTCGGGCGGCCGTCCGCGCCGGCACCATGGCCATGAAGCTGGTCCCGGTCCTGTGCGGCGCGTCCTTCAAGAACAAGGGGGTCCAGCCGCTCCTCGACGCCGTGGTGGACTTCCTCCCCTCCCCCCTGGACATTCCGCCGATGCAGGGCGTCAACCCCGAAACTCGGGAGAACGAGGTCCGCGTCCCCGGGGACGACGAACCCTTCTCAGCGCTCGCCTTCAAGATCATGAACGATCCGTATGTCGGGCAGCTGGTTTTCCTGCGCGTGTACTCGGGGATGCTGAGCTCCGGCTCCAACGTGTACAACTCCTCCAAAGACCGGAAGGAGCGGGTCGGTCGCCTTCTCCGCATGCACGCCAATAAGCGGGAGGAGATCGAGGCGGTGGCCGCCGGAGACATCGCGGCGGCCGTGGGGCTGAAGTTCACGACCACCGGGGACACCTTGTGCGATCCCGACCGCCCGATCGTGCTGGAGGCCATGGAGTTCCCGGCGCCGGTCATCGCGGTGGCGATCGAGCCCAAGACGAAAGCTGACGAGGAGAAACTCGGGTTGTCGCTGAGTCGTCTTGCTCTGGAGGACCCGACGTTCAAGGTGACCGTGGATTCCGAGACCAACCAAACGCTGATCTCCGGAATGGGGGAACTGCATCTCGAAATCATCGTCGATCGGCTGCTCCGGGAGTTCAAGGTCGAGGCCAATGTCGGGAAACCACAGGTCGCGTATCGAGAGACGATCAGAAAGAAGGCGGAGGCCCGCGGGCGTTTTGTCAGGCAGACCGGGGGCCGGGGACAGTACGGCGACGTGTCTCTCGAGATCGAGCCGGCGCTTCCCGGGGAAGGGTTCGGCTTCGACAACCAGATCGTGGGCGGAACCATCCCGCGCGAGTTCATCCCCGCGGTGGAGAAGGGCGTCCGGGAGGCGGCGGAAACGGGAGTGCTGGCCGGCTACCCGATGGTAGACGTGAAGGTGGCCTTCACCGACGGCAGTTACCACGAGGTGGACTCCTCGGAGATAGCGTTCAAGATCGCGGGATCCATGGCGTTCAAGGAAGCCTGCCGCCGCGCCAACCCGGTGCTGCTGGAGCCCATCATGCAGGTGGAGGTCGTGGTGGCGGAGGAATACATGGGGGCTGTCGTGGGAGACCTGAACAGCCGCCGCGGCCGCGTCGTGTCCATGGACACGCGGGCCGGCTCCCACGTCATTCGCGCCACGGTTCCGCTGGCCACGATGTTCGGCTACGCGACCGACCTTCGCTCCATGACGCAGGGCCGCGCCACGTACACCATGCAGTTTGCCAACTACGAGGAGGTCCCGACGGCCATCGCCGAGGAGGTCATGGCGAAGGTGGCCGGCAAGCCGACCTCTCGCGTCGGTTCCCGCTAGCAACCCCCGCACCGGAGGATTCGGCAATGGCCAAGGCGAAGTACGAGCGGACGAAGCCGCACGTGAACGTGGGGACGATTGGGCACATTGATCACGGCAAGACGACGCTGACCTCGGCGATCACGAAGGTGCTGCACTCGAAGAACAAGAACGTCGCGGTGCGGGACTTTGGCTCGATTGACAACGCCCCGGAGGAACGGGAGCGGGGGATCACGATCGCGGTGGCGCACGTGGAGTACGAGACGGCGAAGCGGCACTA
>JACQCL010000157.1 GCA_016201645.1 Candidatus Rokuibacteriota bacterium | reverse complement strand
CGGGCCAGCCGCCTCGCCCGGTACAAGGGGCAGACGGCCACTCTGGGAATTCGCCCGGAGGATCTCAGGGAGGCGACCGCCAGCGATCCCCACGACTTGGTCTTCGAGGCCGTGGTGGAAGTGGTGGAGCCCCTGGGCTCGGAGATCCTCCTGGACACGCAGGTGGGGAACCAGACGATCGTCGCGCGAGTGGATCCCACGGTGCGCACCAAGCACCACCAGAAGATCCGGCTGGCGTTCATCCCAGAGCGCATCCACTTCTTCGACAATAGCAGTCAGGAAGCCATCACATAATCCTGCTGAGATCGTTCCTCCTCCCGATCCTCCTCCTGGCTCTCGTCAGGCCGACGGTCGCCGCCGAGCCGATCACGATCGGCGAGATCAACCCCCGCAGCGGGGTCCTCGCGGTCCAAGGCACGGCGGTCCATCAGGGCATTGTCCTCGCCGTCGAAGAGGCCAATTCCCAAGGCGGCATCGCGGGACGCCCCATCAACCTGCTTTCCCGGGACGACGAAGGCAGGCCGGAGCGCGCCATCGCCGCCGCTGAGGAGCTCGTCTTTCGCCACCGGGCTGTGGCCCTGATTGGCGGTTACGTGGACAGCCTTGCGGGGCCGATCAGCGAGGTCGCCGACCGCTCCAGGATCCCCTATCTGGCCACCGCGTCCCTGGACGAGCGGCTCACCCATCGCGGCAACCGATTCTTCTTCCGGATGTCGAGCCTTGCTTCCTACGTCACTGCGACCACCGGCATCATCCTCGAGGTGTTCCACGCGAAGAACGTCGCCATTCTCTACTCCTCCACCCCCGGTGCCAGCCAGCTGGCCCGGCGTCAGAAGGAGGTGCTGGAGCGCGCCGGACTGAAGGTAGCGGTGTTCGAACCGTTCGCGCCCGGCCTCTCGGACTTCACCCCGCTCTTGGCGCGCGTGAGAGATCAGGGCGCCGAAGTTCTGCTCTCCGATACCTTTTTCGCCGACCACCTCCTCCTGATTCGCCAGATGGCACAGGCCCGGGTCACGCTCAAGGCCTTTCTGGGGGCCTTCGGCATGGAGTTCCCCAACGTGATCAAAGATCTGGGCCCCGCCAGCGAGGGGCTTTACGGGACCACCTCGTGGCAGCCCGGGGTGAATCTCGGGGGCAACGCGAAGGAGTCCCAGGCCTTCATCGAGGCGTTCAAGCAGCGCTTCGGCGGAGAGCCGGCGCCGTTGACGATGCACGGTTATGCCGCCGCCAAGACCCTCGGAAAGGCGCTCTCAGCAGTGGCCGCGTCCGGGAAAGCGATCAGCGGCGAGACGCTCAGGGACGCTCTCGCGCAGGCCGACGTCCAAACGCCGCTCGGGCGGGTCAAGTTCGATGAGAGGGGCGATCCGCTTTTCTACGAGCGGGTGGTGATTCAGATCCAGGACGGCCGGTATGTGGTGGTCTATCCGAAGGACCACGCCACCGCCCCCGCCCGCTACCCCGCACAGTAGCCTCCCGAGACGAGTCGCCCACGGTGTCCTCCCACACGTTTGTCCAGGCGCTTCTCTCCGGGATCCTGCTGGGATGTTTCTACGCCGTCATGGCGCTGGGCTTTTCCATGATCCTGGGGGTCACGCGGGCGCTCAACCTTGCCCATGGCGACCTGATCATCCTCGGCGGCTATCTCGGCTACTGGCTCTGGAGCGGCTCGGGGCTTCACCCGCTTCTCCTCGTCCCTGTGGCGGGGGCGGCGCTTCTTCCGTTGGCGCTCCTGTGCCAGTGGCTCTTTCAGCGGCTGCCGGAACCGAAAGAGTTGTCGAGCCTCATGCTCACCTTCGGCCTCTCCCTCCTCCTTCAGAACTTCATGCTGGGGCTCTGGCGCGGTGAGTATCGGATCATCGCGAGCGAGCCGCTCACCGCCAGCGTCCGCGTCGGCAGTCTCGTGCTGAACCAGGGGCGGTTGATCGTGGCGGCAGCCGCCCTGATCCTCGTCGCCGCCCTGTACCTCGGGCTCACGCGCACCCGTTGGGGCCGGGCGGTCCGTGCGACCAGCCTGGATCGCGAGGCGGCGGCGCTGCTCGGGATCAACGTGGACGAAGCAACACGGACTACCTTCCTCCTCGCCTTTGGCTTGAGCGGCGGAGCAGGGGTGCTGTTCGCCACGCTCCACTACCTTTACCCCGCTGGAGGCATCGAGGTGACGCTGCTGGCGATCGTTCTGACAATCTGGGCGGGCGCGGGGCGCCTCAGGAGCGTGCTGCTTGCCAGCATCCTCTTGGGCGTCATCGAGACATTGACCCTCACCTGGAGCGGGCCGCGCTGGCGTGAGCTGGTCGTCGCCCTGATGCTGCTCGGGTCATTGCTCGCCCGCTCGGGTGGGCTGGCCCGGTCCCGGAGCCGTTGATGCCGCGCCGGGGGTGGATCGGGACCAGCCTCGTGGCCGCCGCGCTACTCCTCTTTCCACCGCTCTCGGGGTTCCATCCCTACTACCTCTACCTCGTTTCCACGGCCCTGCTCTTCGGGACCCTGGCCACGAGCTGGAACCTCCTGGCCTACGCCGGCCAGATCTCCTTCGGCCATGCCGCCTTCTTCGGTCTGGGCGGCTACACCGCAGCCCTCGTGTCCTTGAGCGGCCTTTCCCCGTGGCTCGCTCTCGCCCTTGGCGGCGCCGTCGGCGCGAGCGGCGCCGCGGCGATCGGAATGGCCTCCGCCCGCCTCAGCGGCGCATCCCTGGCCCTTGGCACGCTCGCCTATACGGAGATCTGGCGGGGGATCGCCCACAACTGGACCGCGGTCTCGGGCGGAGGCGCCGGCCTGATCGGCATTCCGCCGCTCACGCCACTCCCCTGGCTGCCCCTCGACCTCGCTCGCAGCCGGACGGGCAGCTATTACCTGGCGCTCGCGTTTCTCCTGCTGGTGATCGCGGTCTTCTGGGGGATCCTGCGCTCGCGTCTCGGCTTGGCCTTCGCCGCCGTCAGAGAGGAGGAAGAGCGGGCGAGCCTGCTTGGAGTTCATCCCCTTCCCTGGAAGGTCCTTGCCTTTGCTCTCTCCGGGTTCTTCAGCGGGTTGGCCGGCGGGCTCTACGTCAACATGGTGCGCGTCGTAGAGCCCGACCTGATCTTCAGCCACTACTTCTCGATCCTGCCGCTGGTGATGGCAACCTTCGGCGGTCTCGGAACGCTCCTCGGCCCCGCCCTCGCCGCCCTCGCGCTCTATCTCGCGAGCGAGCTGCTCCTGCACCCTTACATTCCGGCGTTTCACCAGCTCCCGTACGCCCTCGCGCTGATCGTCGTCGCCCTCTATCTCCCGGGCGGCCTGGCGGGCCTTCTCCCCTCACCCTCCCCTCTCCCCAAACGGGGAGAGGGAGAAACGCGTCATGGCGCTGCTTGAGGGGCAGGGCCTTTCCATGGCCTTCGGCGGGCTCCTCGCCCTGCGTGGCGTGGACATCGCCGTCGAGGAACGCCAGGTCGTGGGTCTCCTCGGACCCAACGGGTCAGGGAAGACCACGCTCTTCAACATCCTGTCGGGCCTGCTGCACCCCACCGCCGGAGAGATCTGGTTCGGGGGCACCCGCGTCACGAATCTTCGACCGTGGCAGATCTCCCGCCTCGGGATCGGGCGCACGTTTCAGATCGCCCGCCCCTTCGTCCACTCCACCGTCTTCGACAACGTCCTCGTGGGCGTGACCTTTCGCTCGCGGGATCACGTCAGCCGCGGCGAGGACAGGCGCCGAGAGGCCGAGAGACTCCTGGCCACCGTGGGGCTTGCCGGCAAAGCATCCGCTCTCGCTCACACCCTCTCACTCGGGGAGCGAAAGCGGCTGGAGCTGGCAATGGCCCTCTCTACTCGTCCCACCCTCCTACTCCTGGACGAGCTGGCCTCGGGGCTCTCCCCCAAAGGGCGCGAGGAGGTTGTCCGGTTCTACGGGCAGCTCAAGGAACGCGGGCTCACGATCTTTGCGATCGAGCACTCCTTCCGGGTGCTGGCCCGCGTGGCTGACCGGCTCCTCGTTCTCGACCAGGGGGCGATCGTGGCCGATGGCCGCCCGGAGCAGGTGCTGGGTTCCCCGCGCGTCGTGACAGCCTACCTCGGCGAGGAGGAATAGACCACCGTGCCGAAACCTCTGCTGAGCGTCGAAGGGGTCGAAGCCGGCTACGACGACGTCCGCGTCCTGAAGAGCTGCTCGCTCGAGGTCCGCGGCGGCGAGTTCGTCGCCCTGGTGGGACCCAACGGCGCGGGCAAGTCCACCCTCCTCAAGACGATCACCGGCCTCTTGCCCGTGAAGGCGGGTACCATCCGGCTCGACGGCGAACGGACCGACGGGCTGCCGCCTTACGCAATCGCAGCGCGCGGGGTCGCGCTGATCCCTGAAGGGCGGCGTCTCTTCGCCCCCCTGACCGTCCTGGAGAACCTCGAGCTGGGTGCGTTCCTGCCGCGGGCAGAGAGCCAGCAGGAGGAGACGCTGCGCCTGATCTTCCAACTTTTCCCCACGCTCCGAGAAAAGGTGTCCGTGCCCGCCCAAGTCCTGTCTGGAGGCGAGCAGCAAATGCTCGCCCTGGCCCGGGGGCTCATGGCGCGCCCGCGCCTGCTTTGCCTCGACGACCCGTTCCTTGGCCTCGCGCGGGCGGTGACGAACCGCTTCTGCCAGGCCATTCGCGAGATCATGGCGGAGGGGATGACCATCCTGGCCGCCGGGCAGCATGTGCGCCAACTACTTCGGCTTGCGAACCGGGCCTACCTCCTGGAAGAAGGGCGCGTCGTCCTCTCAGGCCCGGGAGCGGAGCTCCTCAAGGACGAGCGCCTCCGACGGAGCCTCATTGAGCTGATCCCGGGCGCGGACCAAACAATGAGATGAAGCGCAGCGTCGCTCTGGTCCTGGCAGCCCTCGTGCTCCTGGCAGCTCCAAAGATCGTCAGGCTCGCGTCCAACCATGTCTTCGCGCTGAACCTGCTGGTCCCAGGGTGGTTGCCCACGGTCCACGCTGTCACGCGCAAGGAGATTGCGTTCAACGGGGGCACGGCTGATCTCTACCGTGCCGGCGGTCCCCCACGTGGAGGCCTCGTGCTCGTCCCCGGCCTCTCCCGAACCGGCAAAGACCATCCGGCCTTCCGCAATCTGGCCACGAGCCTGGCTCGGGCCGGCTTCCTCGTGCTCGCTCCCGACTTCGCCGGCCTCAGCGCGTTCCACATCTCGGAGGAGGACGTGCAGACGATCGTCAGGGCCGTTCAGACCCTGACGGCCGAAGCCCCACGTCCCATCGGAATTCTTGGCTTCTCCTTCGGCGCGGGGCCGGCCCTTCTGGCTGCGGCGGATCCCTCGATCAGGGACCGGGTAGATGTGGTCGGAAGTTTCGGGGGCTACTGGGACCTCGCCAACGTGATCGCGTTCATTACTACCGGCTGGCATGAGGAGGACGGCCGCTGGCGCCAACGTGCGCAGCAGTCGTACAACCGCTGGAAGCTCCTCGCCGCCCTCACGCCCTACGCCGCCGATCCGAGAGAGCGCGCGCGACTCCAGCGGCTGGTGGACCGAAGGCTGGCGAATCCGACCGGAGACGTGAGCGCCGAGGTGGGGAAGCTCGGGGTCGAGGGGCGGCGGCTCCTGGCCATCGTCGAGAACCGGCAGCGCGACCGCGTGGCCGACCTGCTCGCCTCACTCACCCCGCGGATCCGCGAGCGCCTCCAGCGCCTCTTGCCATCGAGCGCGATCACCCACGTGAGGGCGCGGCTTCTCATCGCCCACGGCCGCGACGACGACTCGATCCCCTACACGGAGAGTGTGCGGCTCGCCCGGGCCGCCCCAAATCTCGGCCGCCTCGTCATCTTCGACGGCTTCACCCACGCGTTCCCATCCGAGGGCGGATGGCTCACCCGGCTCCAGCAAGTCGGGGATGTGGAGCGGCTGGTCCTCCTCATCGACGACCTGCTCGCAACGCGCCAGTAGGAGCGATAATAGGTCGATGGCTCGTCGGTGGCTCTTGCTCTCAGCAGCGGTCGGCGTGATCGCCCTCAACGCCATCGTCTTCGCCGCCTTCTGGCCCCCACCGACTCCACCTCCCAACGCCTCCGCCGCCCAGCGGCTTTACTTCGCTCACTGCGTGACGTGCCACGGCGTCCGCGGCAACGGCTCCTGGCGCGGGACGCTCTTTTTGATCCGTCCAGGCGACCTCTCAGATTCCCGCCGCATGCAGGGAAACTCCGATCAGTATCTCTTCGACATCATCAAGCACGGCGGCGCGCCGATCGGCAAGCCGGGGATGCCCGCCTTCGGCTTCCACCTCTCCGACGCCGAGATCCAGGACCTCGTCCGCTTCCTCCGCGCCCTGGCCCCCTCACCTTGATCCTCTCCCCCCTCACCCTACCTCTCCCCAGTGGGGGGAGGAGAAGAGGTGAGGGGCGTCATCAGGGCAGGGTGAGGGGGTTTCACGAGGAGGAGG
>JACQCL010000156.1 GCA_016201645.1 Candidatus Rokuibacteriota bacterium | reverse complement strand
CCCCCTCACTCCAGCAGCGCCACAGTTTCCCCTTCCTGGACCGTGTCGCCCTCCTTGGCCCTCACCTCGGTCACGGTTCCCGCGCGCGGCGCCTCGACGGGAATCTCCATCTTCATAGACTCGAGCACGATGATCAGATCGCCGGCCCCAACCCTGTCGCCCGGTTTGGCCACCACCTGGAACACAACACCGGTAATCTGCGCCTTGACCTCCTCACGCATCGACGGCTCCCTCTCCCAGTGTCATTTTGGGGGGGGGCGCATGAGGAGGCTGGCGGCAATCACGGTGCGGTCTCCAAATCGCCGGCCGAGCGCATCGACTGCCTGGGCCAGTCTCGCGCGCCGGACCGCGGGGTCCGGGAAGAGCGGAAGCTGGGCGGAACCGCCTGACGAGAGGCTGGAAACTGAAAGCCCGATGAGCCGGACTGGATCGGCGAGGGGCGTCTGTTCGAGGACGCGCCGGGCGCGACGGTAGATTTCGAGGCCTTCCTGCGTGGGTTCGCCCGTGAGACGGCGCGTCACCGTGCGGAAATCGCTGAAGCGGAGCTTCAGCGCGACGGTCTTCCCGAGGTATCCCAGAGCCCTGAGCTCCCCGGCGACCCGCTCGGCCTGAGCGCGAAGCGTCAACGCCAGGCGCTCGAGGTCACGGTGATCCGACGAGAACGTTTCTTCGGCCCCCACGGATCGGGGCGGGGCGAAGGGCTCCACGGGCCGCTCATCTCTCCCTCGAGCGAGCTCATGCAGGTGCGCGCCGATCTTCCCAAAGCGCCGCTCAAGGACAGTGGCGGGGACCCGGGCCAGTTGCCCGATCGTCTCGATCCCCATGCTCCTGATGGCCGCCGCCGTGACGCGGCCAACCCCCCAGAGCCGTTCTATCGGGAGATCCCGAAGGAACGCCGCTTCTCCCCCCGGCCTCACCTCCACGAGGCCGTCGGGCTTTTCAAGATCCGAGGCCAGCTTGGCAAGAAACTTATTGGGCGCGACGCCCGCCGAGGCTGTGAGTTCCACCTCCCGGCGGAGCCGCGCCTTGATCGCCTTGGCGACTTCCAGCGGTGGTCCCAGCAAGCGATCGGCCCCCGTGACGTCGAGGAACGCCTCATCAACAGAAACCGGCTCCAGAAGAGGCGAGTACTCCGACAGAATGGACATGATCTGCCCTGACACGCGGGCGTAGTTGTCCATGTCCACGGGAAGGAAGGTGGCCCGGGGGCAGAGGCGCGCCGCCTTGCCGATCGGCATCGCCGACTGAACGCCGAACCGCCGAGCCTCGTAGGAAGCGGCGGCGACGACGCCCCGGCCCTTGGGATCGGCTCCGACTATCACCGGTCGCCCCCCGAGTTCGGGATGATCGCGCTGCTCCACGGACGCGTAGAATGCGTCCATGTCCACGTGGATGATGGAGCGGACGAGACCTGCGGTCCTCACGGGGTGGCGCTACGAGGCAAGGGCGGCGAGCCGGATGCGGGCGGGAGCCGCTATGACCGCTTCATCTCCCGCTGGCGCCTCCACTTGTCGATCGACTTCTTGGAGAAGACCCACTCCCCCTCGACCTCCAGGCACGGAATGCTCCGCTCCAACGCCAGGCGGTTGAGCGTTTCCGCGTCCACCGCAAGGTAGGCGGACGCCTCCGACATCGTCATCCTATCTTTGGGCACCACGTCTCCGTTCCTCCTCCGTCTCCCTCAGGCCAGAGTCAGGAGCGCCCGACTTCTTTTCCCTCCACAACCTTGCGCAGCGTCTGGATCTCCGATTCGAGGTGATGAATTCGCTCCAACAATTGCTCCAAGGTCCTGGCGAGAGGATCGGGGAGGTCGATCTGGTTCAGGTCGATATGCCCCGATACTCGTTGCCCGTCCCTATGGGTGACTCGTCCGGGCACTCCGACCACAACCGAGTTGGGCGGAACCTCCCGGACCACGACCGATCCCGCCCCGATCCGGCTGCCGTCCCCGATCTTGAACGCGCCGAGGATTGTTGCCCCGGCTCCTACCACCACGTTGTTCCCGAGGGTCGGATGGCGCTTCTCGCGCTTGAGGCTCGTCCCGCCGAGCGTCACTCCGTGCAGAAGGGTCACGTTCTCCGCGATCTCAGTGGTCTCCCCGATGACCACGCCCATGCCGTGATCGATGAACAACCCCGGCCCCAGCTTGGCCGCCGGATGGATCTCGATCCCCGTCAGGAACCGGGCCACGTGGGAGACGAAGCGGCCCAGGGTCGGCCAGCCCCATCCCCACAGCCGGTGCGCGACCCGGTGAATCCAGATGGCGTGGACGCCCGGGTAACAGAACACAACCTCGAGCGCCGAACGCGCCGCTGGATCACGCTCCAGGGCCGCCCGAATGTCCCGCCGCATCTGGTCAAACATGTGGCCTCACCTCACTTCGGTTCTGAGTATTCCGGCGCGCGAGGTAATCCCGCGCCGCCGCGCGGATCGCCCCCGCCACGACCTGAGCAGCGTGGAGGCGTTCGTCCGGAAGCCCGTCCACGGCCGCCGTGACCTGCTGCTCGCTCAGCGCCAACAACTCCGAGACGGGCCGGCCGATTGCCAGCTCGCTGCCGGCACTCGAAGCCGCGATCGTGGGCCCGCAGCCGTACGTCTGAAATCTCACGTCGGACACTCTGCCGTCAACCACTTTGAGACTAAACCGGGCGAGGTCGCCGCAGCCGTCAAAATTGCCCTCGCCGACCCCGTCCGGGTCCCGCATCATCCCGGCGTTTCGCGGGTTCCGAAAGTGGTCGATGAGCCTCTGGCTGTAGTTCATGACACCGCCGTCGGTGACAGGCTCCGGATCCGCTCGACGAGCGGCGGCAGGACCTCGAGGACATAGTCGATGTCTTCCTCCGTGTTCTCACGGCCCAAGGTGGCGCGCACCGATCCCATGGCCCAGTCGAGGGGCACGCCCATCGCCACCAGCACGTACGAAGGCTCCACGTTGCCCGATGTGCAGGCCGAACCAGCGGAGACGCCCACCCCTTTGAGATCAAGCCCGAGCACGATGGACTCCGACTCCACGTTCCGGAAGCACATGTTGAGCGTGCCCGGCAGGCGCCGCGTCGGGTGGCCGTTGAGCCTGACCTCCGGGACCCGCGCGCCGATCCCGGCCCACAGCTTGTTCCGGAGCGCCGTCAGGCGGAGCGCCTCCGCCCCCATCTCGCGAGCCCGGATCTCCACCGCCTTGCCGAACCCCACAATGGCCGGTACGTTCTCCGTCCCTGCCCGGCGGCGGCGTTCGTGCTCGCCCCCGTGCTGGACGGCGACCATCTTGGTCCCCTTCCGGACATACAGCCCCGCCACACCCTTGGGCCCGTAGATCTTGTGGCTCGAGAAGGAGAGGAGGTCAATCCGGAAGCGGTCGAGGTCGATGGGAATCTTTCCAAACGTCTGGACGCCGTCCACATGGAACGGGATTCCACGCTCTCGCGCAATGGGCCCGATGGCTTCCACTGGCTGGACCGTTCCCACCTCGCTATTGGCGTGCATGATCGTGATCAGGATCGTGTCCGGCCTGATGGCCCGGCGGACGTCGTCGGGATCGACGAGCCCCTCCCCGTCCACAGGGAGATATGTCACCGCAAACCCCTGGCCCTCGAGGAACTGGCACGTCCGCAGCACCGCGTGATGCTCGATCTCCGACGTAATGATGTGCCCGGTTCCCCGGGCCCAGGCCACGCCCTTGACGGCCAGGTTGTCGGACTCTGTGCCTCCCGACGTGAAGATCACCTCGTCCTTCCCCACGCCGAGGAAGTGCGAAATCTGCTCCCGGGCGATCTCGAGCCCTTCACGCGCCTCCTGGCCGAATGCGTGGACGCTCGAGGGGTTGCCGAAACGCTCCCCGAAGTAGGGCAGCATGGCCGCCACCACCTCGGGGTGCACCTGGGTTGACGCATTGTGATCCAGGTACACACGACGGTTCATGTTCACCTCACCCTATCGAGATCCCGCGAAAGTGTCAATGATTTCTGCCTCACGAGCCCCACCGTCGTTGACAGTGTGGGGACCGGATGCTAAGCTCACGCTGCCATGGATCTCGCCAAGCGAAAGCTGGGCCTCCTCCTCTCGACGAAGCCCGAGCACCCCAATCTGGATACCACGATCCGCCTGTCGCGTGCGGCGCTCGACCGTGGTGCCGACGTCTACCTCTACCTGATTGACGATGCCGTCTTCGCGAAAGACCGCCCCGAGATTCGGGAGCTCGCCGAGCGCGGGGCCAAGCTTTTTGTCTGCGCCTACGGCTGCCAGAAGCGGAACGTCCCGCTCTCCGACCCAGACCGGTTCAACTACTGCGGTTTGGTCGTGCTCACTGACCTGATCAACGGCTGCGAGCGCTTTCTCGCCCTCAACTGATCCCGTGGACGAATCGCGGCCCGTCGCGATCCTCATCTCTGAGGATCCCCACAGCTCCCATCGGGCCAACGAGGCCATGCGGATCGCGCTCGGAGTGGCCGCCGGCGAGAACGACGTGACGATTGTCCTGACAGGTCCGGCGGTCCATCTCCTGGATGCCGACACCGACGACCTGGTGGACGGCGACGATATCGCCCGACACCGAGGCGCGCTCCTGAAGATGGGGGTCCCCTTCCACATCGAGAAGTCCGCGATCCCTGCCGAACGGGGAGCTTGGAACGAGGAGGGCCACCTGGTCATCCCGGTCTCTCCCGATGAGATGTCGGAGGTCATCGGGCGCTGCCGAGGGTTCATCGTGTTCTGATGCCCCACGTGCTTCACCTGGTCAAGCCTCCGGTTCCCGCGCAGGCCCTGTCGATGATGCAGCGGCAGAGCCGCGAGCCCGACACGACACTCAGCATTGTTCTCATGCACGGCGCCGACCCACCCTCTCTGCCCCCTGGCGCCCGGGTCTACCGCCTCACCGACGAGTCTTCGACGCGGCATCCCGGAGCCCTCATCTATTCGGACCTCCTCGACCTGATCTTCTCTGCCGACCAAGTCATCTCCTGGTAGCCACGTCGGAGGGGGTCCCCACCCCCTCCGATTCCTCCCCCGGTGGAACAAAAGACTTAGCGATTTCGATATTCCTCGAGCCACGCCATCTGAATGGCCTCAAGGATCCCCTCGTTGGAGGCCTTCGGATCATCCGAAAAGCCTTCGAGCTCGGTCACCCACGTGTGAAGATCGGTGAACCGGACGCCCATCGGGTCCGTCTCGGGGAACTTCTCCGAGAGGGCGATTGCGATGTCTTCCGCGTCCTTCCAGGTCATCCCCATCTGAGCCCTCACCTCGTGGTTCATGCGCCCACCGACCGCGTCAAAGCCGCTCAATGGCTGGGCGCCACGTGACCTCCCCGCCCGGACAACGGGATTTCCACCACCACGTCGCCGCTCACCACGGCCTGACACCCCAACCGGGAATGGAGGGTCAAGCCCTCGGCGGTGTCAAGCCGGTCTTCCTCATCCTCTTCCATCTTGGAGAGATTCTCCGCCCCCTCCTTCACGATGACGTGGCAGGTGGTGCAGGCGCACTTGCCGCCACAGTTGTGCTGGAGGACGATGTTGTTCCCCAGCGCGATGTCGAGGAGGGAGCCCGGAAGACCGTCCTCCTGGAGGGGGAACTTCTCCGGGTCCACCTCCACGGTGATGTTCTGCGGGAGAAACGTGACCTTGTAGGTCATCGCTATTTCTTCTCCAGAGCTTCCGTCACCTGCTTGGAGGCCAGGGCCTCCTTGAGGGCGGAGTCCATCAGGACCTCGGCCAGGTGAAGCGTCGCCTGGTTGAGCCGCCCCGTCGCCTCCCGAATAGCGTCCCGGTCATTCCCGTCGCTGACGGCCTTCACTGCCGCGAGCGCCTCTTTGATCCGAGCCACCTCGGCTTCGGCAATCAGGTGGCCGCCCTGCGTCAGAGCGCGCTCGGTAGCCCGGATAACCGCGTCAGCCTCGTTGCGCGTCTCGATGAGGAGCCGCGACGCGACATCCTCTTCGGCGTGGATGAAGGACTCCTCGATCATCCGCTCCACCTCGGCATCGGTCAGCCCGTACGACGGCTTCACCTCGATGGACGCGGCCTTTTCCGTCCTGAGCTCCTGGGCGTGGACCTGGAGGATCCCGTTGGCATCGATGAGGAAGGTCACCTCGATCCGCGGCATCCCTGCGGGCATGGGGTCGACCCCGCGGAGTTCGAAGCGGGCGAGGGACCGGTTGTCCTTGGCCAGCTCCCGCTCGCCTTGAAGGACGTGCATGTCCACGACTGTCTGCCCATCCACCGAGGTCGTAAACAGTTCCTTGGCCGTGGTGGGGATCGTCGTATTGCGTGGGATCAGCACACTCATCACTCCTCCCAGAGTCTCGATCCCGAGCGAGAGGGGCGTCACGTCAAGGAGGAGCATGTGAGTGATCCCGCCAGCCAGGATGTGAGCCTGGACGGCGGCGCCGAGGGCGACGACCTCCTCCGGGTTGAGCTGGCTGTGGGGTGGCTTCCCGAACAGCTCCTGGACTCGCCGCTTCACCAGGGGAACCCGGGTGGACCCCCCGACAAGGACGACTTCCTCAATCTGATCCAGTCCGAGCTGAGCGTCGGCCAGGGCCAGCCGGCAGGGGCTCAGCGTCTGCTGCACGAACGGCTCGATCAGTCCCTCCAGCTCCACCCGGAAGATCTCCCGCCGGTAGGTGAAGCCATGCTGGGTCAGCGGGAGCGTGAACACCGTCCGATCCTCGAAGGACAGGCGGCACTTGGCCGCTTCCGCTCCGAGTCGGAGTTCCTGCATGGCTTCCAGGTCTCCGCCCACGTCCACGCCGTGACGCGCCCGGATATCCGCCAGAAACCAGTCCACCATCGCCCGGTCGAAGTCATCGCCGCCGAGATGTGTGTTGCCGTTCGTGGCCAGCACCTCGAAGATCCCGTCCTTCACTCTCAAGATCGAGATGTCGAACGTTCCGCCACCCAGATCGTACACGGCGACGATCCCCTCCTTGAGACGGTGAAGCCCATACGCCAGGGAGGCCGCCGTTGGCTCGTTGACGATCCGCAAGACCTCAAGCCCCGCGATCCGGCCGGCATCTTTTGTCGCCTGACGCTGGCTGTCGTTGAAGTAGGCTGGCACCGTGATGACGGCCTTCAGGATCGGCTCGCCCAGATGGGCTTCGGCTCGCTCCTTCAGGGCTCTCAGGATGAGCGCCGAGACCTCAGGCGGGGTGACCTCCCGCTCTCCGACCCTGATCCGCACGATCTCGTGACTCGGCAGGACCTGAAACGGGAAATACCGCAGCTCCTCTTTGACATCTTCGTACCCCTTCCCCATGAACCGTTTGACCGAGTAGATGGTCCGGGTCGGGTTCCTCACGAGCTGCCGCTTGGCGGCCTCGCCCACCAGAACTCCATCTGGGGTGAACGCGACGACCGACGGGAGAAGGACACGACCCTCAGCGTCGGGAATGACCCTGGGGAAGTCTTCCTCCATGTAGGCGACGAGGCTGTTGGTGGTCCCGAGATCAATGCCGACGATGCGAGACATGTGTCTGCGTTTCCTCTCCGAGCGCTTCCTTCAGGTCGTTGATCACAGTATTGAGATAGGCTCTCGCGGCAAGGGTCTGCTTCATCCGATCCAAGAGACCTTTCCGGTCACCGTTCCCATCCACCGCCGCGTCCCACTCGCGCGCGAAGTCCAGGAGCGAGGCCTCCTCGGACTTCCGCCGCTCCGTGAGCCGGGCCTGCACGTCCCTCAGGTGCTGACGCCTTGGCCCATCCAGCCCCCCCGCCTTGGCCTCTTGAAGCGCCTCCTGAATCTCGAGCATCTCTTCCAGGAGGTCCGTCGGCGCCTTGGGCTTAATGCCGGTGGCCCTCTCTTTCGTCTCCCGCCCTTCCTCAAGCTGGATCAGGTATTCGACCCGGGAGACGAGGTCACGGAGGGTCCGATACGCCCGATTGATGACCGCCGAACGCTCCAGACTTCGGGCCTGCTCCGCGGGCGTCGCAGTCTGGAAGAAGTCAGGGTGCACCCGACGGGAGAGCTCGTAAAAAAGGCGCTGAAGCTCCTCTTCGTTGATCTGGAGCTTCCGGGGCAAGTCAAATACCGTGAAGTAGTCCAACCGAGCCGACATCACTCCTCCAAAATAGAAACAGGCCCGCCAGGGCCCGTTTCTGTTCTCTTTTTGCGCGACGGTTTCGCTATCCTGACCCCCGTCTCACCTCCGGGCCCCCCACCCTGGCCGAGGTCGCGTCGTTACGCCGAGAAGGAAGTCCCGCAGCCGCAGCTCGATTTTGCGCTCGGGTTCAAGAACGTGAATCCGCCGGTGAGCCCCTGGGTCACGTAGTCCAGGGTCGTCCCGTTCAGGTACAGGTAGCTCTTGGCGTCCACGACCACCTTGATGCCGTCGACGTCATAGGTCTTGTCGTGCGGCCCGAGCTCGCTATCGAACTCCAGGGAGTAGGAGAGTCCCGAGCAGCCACCTCCCTTTACCCCCATCCGGAGAAAGACGT
>JACQCL010000148.1 GCA_016201645.1 Candidatus Rokuibacteriota bacterium | reverse complement strand
GCTCCATGTCCGTCGCCAGTCGGACCCGCGGCGGGCGAAGGCGGTAGTAGCGTCGGATGGGCTCGAGACGGTCCTCACCCACGGCCAGCGTCTCCACGCCGACGGATCGGAGCTTCTCGGAGGTGCCGCCCAACTGGGCGACGTGCCGGCGGCAGAACGGTCACCACAGGTCGCGGAGAAGCACCAGGAGCAGCGGTGAACGACCGCGGTAGTCGGCCAGCGCCACGAACCCCTCGTCGGGAACGGTCGGCAGCGTGAAGTCCGGCGCCGGCTCGCCCGGCTGGAGCGGTGGGCGAGACTGGATGGTCGCCATGCCTTTTCTTACCCCCTCCAACAGCGATGCGGGAGCCGCCCGTTTGGAGTACGAGCATATTAGAGAGCCTAGTCAAGATAAAGGAGATTCTCAGGCGTGGTCCGGGCCTGTCGTTCTCCACGGGGGGAGCCGCGAAGCCTCTCATCCGCTCACTCCCTGATACAGCGCGGATGACGGCGGAGTCAAGCATGACCTTGAGGGCGGGCCTTACCGGAAGAGCGATACACCGCGCCGGGCGGGGGCGAGATGAAGGGGAACGCTGCCTGCAGGGGGTCTACTACCGAAAACGGGCCTCAGGAGGCCGCGGCGGCCGCCGCTTTTTCTTTTTTGCCGCGGGGGACCTTCTCGCCCTTGGCCTCCTTCCCCTTTTCCTTCTTCGCCTTGGGCGCCTCGGGGCGATCGACGAGCTCGAGCAAGACCAGGGGGGCGGCATCGCCCGCCCGGTGCCCGGCCTTGATGATGCGGGTGTAGCCACCGTGGCGCTCGGCATAGCGCGCGGCCACGGTCTCGAACACCTTCTTGACCACCGTCTCGTCCGGAACCAGGGTGAGCATCTGGCGGCGCGCGTGCAGGGTCTCGCGCTTGGCCAGGGTGATCACCCAGTCGGCAAGCCCGCGCACGGCTTTCGCTTTCGCCTCGGTGGTCATGATTCGCTCGTGCTGGAACAGGGCGGTTAGTAAGTTACGGAACAGCGCCCAGCGGTGGGCGGTCACCCGCCCCAGCTTCTTCCCCGCGCGCCGGTGCCTCACCGGAGCCCTCCGCGCCCGACCGCTCCGAGCAGCGCAGGGTCGATGCGCATGCCGAGAGAGAGTCCCAACGCGGCGAGGGCCGCCTTGATCTCTTCCAGCGACTTCTCGCCGAGGTTCTTCACGTTCTCGACCTCGGCCTCGGTCTTCTGAACCAGATCCAGGACCGTCAGGATCTCGGCGTTCTTCAAGGCGTTGATCGCCCGCGCCGGGAGCGGCAACTCCTCCAGGCTTCTGGCCAGCGTTGCCCGCAGGAAATCCTCCCCGCTCTCGAGAATCTCCTCCTCCTCGACCCGCTCCGCCGCGAGCAGGGTGAAATGATCGCGGAGGTAGATCGCGGCCCGGGTGAGCGCGGCGTCGGGCGTAATGGCGCCGTTGGTCCAGACCTCGAGCACCAGCTTCTCGTAGTCGGTGATCTTCCCGAGTCGGGACATCTCGACGTTGTAGGAGACGCGCTCGATCGGCGTGAAGGCAGCGTCCAGGGCAATGGCGCCTGCCGGGAGCGTGCCCGCGGGATGCTTGTCGGCGGCCATATATCCGCGTCCGACCTGAATCCCCAGCTCCACCGTCAGCTGGCCATCCCGCTCCAGCGTCGCGAGATGAAGCTCAGGATTCAGCACTTCGACCCCCGAGTCCTCGGCGATGTC
Source organism: Candidatus Rokuibacteriota bacterium (assembly GCA_016201645.1). Classification (GTDB taxonomy): domain Bacteria; phylum Methylomirabilota; class Methylomirabilia; order Rokubacteriales; family CSP1-6; genus JACQCL01. The sequence goes on along the minus strand of JACQCL010000148.1, from coordinate 8,940 downwards.
CCCGCCGGTGACTGCCTTCGGCCCCTTCGCCACCAGCCGGGCCACGGTGGATTCTTCCGAAGGGACGTGGACGACGAGTTTTTTCAGGTTGAGGAGGACGTCCACGGTCTCCTCCTGGACGCCAGGAATGCGGGCCAGGGGATCCTTCACCCCCTGAATCTTCACCCAGCTGACGGCGGCTCCGGGAATGATGGCCAGGAGCGTGCGCCGGAAGGAGTTGCCCACGGTGAGGGCGTACCCCTTCTCGAAGGGCTCGGCCACCAGCCGCCCATGGCGGTCCGTGAGGGTTTCCCACTCGATCTTCTTCGGCTTCTGGAACGGAATCCTGGGCATGATGCAGCCCTACTTTGAGAACAGCTCGACGATGAGCTGCTCCTGGACCGGGATCTGGATGTCCTCCCTGAGCGGGAGCCCCCGCACGATCCCCCGCTTCTCGGCCGCGACGACTTCGAGCCACTGCGGCACCTGTCCCCGGCCCGCGTTGAGGTTGTCCGCCACCCGCTCCTGAAGCTTCGAGGACGGCCGGAGTTCGACCATCTCCCCGACCTTGACGAGGTACGAGGGGATCGTCACCTTTCGCCCGTTGACCTGGATGTGGCCGTGGGCCACGATCTGCCGCCCCTCGCGGCGGGACGCCGCGAAGCCCAGGCGGAACACGACGTTATCCAGCCGCCGTTCGAGGAACTTGAGGAGGTTCTCGCCGGTGATGCCCTTCTCGCTCTCGGCCCAGGCGAAGTACTTGCGGAACTGCTGCTCGAGAATGCCGTAGATCCGCTTCGCCTTCTGCTTTTCGCGGAGCTGAACCCCAAAGGGCGTGAGCTTCCCGCGGTTGAGTCCGTGCTGGCCGGGCGGGTAGTTGCGGCGCTCGATCGCGCACTTCTCGGTGAAGCAGCGCGCGCCCTTGAGGAACAGCTTGATCCCCTCGCGCCGGCACTGCCGACAGGCTGCGTCCCTATATCGCGCCAAACCTGATCCTCCCTACACTCGACGCCGCTTTGGCGGGCGGCAGCCGTTGTGCGGAATCGGGGTGACGTCCCGGATCGCCGTGATCTCGAGCCCGACGGCCTGGAGCGACCGGATGGCCGCCTCCCGACCGGCGCCTGGCCCTTTCACGTACACCTCCACCTGCTTGAGCCCAAGGTCCATCGCCTTGCGGGCCGCGTTCTCGGCGGCCGTCTGGGCCGCGAAGGGAGTGCTCTTGCGGGAGCCCTTGAACCCGACGCTGCCCGCGCTGGCCCAGGCGACCACGTTTCCCATCTTGTCGGTGAGCGTCACAATCGTGTTGTTGAAGGTCGCCTGGACGTGGGCAATCCCGACCCGGACTTCCTTCTTCTCCTTCTTCTTTCCCGCCTTTTTCCGTGGAACCGGCTTGGGGGCTTCGGCCATGGCTCAGGCACCGGCTTTCTTGGGAGGCGCGGCGGGGACCGCCGCCACGGGCGCGGGCTTTTTCTTGACCATCACGCCACGCCGCGGCCCCTTGCGGGTGCGCGCGTTCGTGTGCGTGCGCTGGCCCCGGACCGGCAGGCCCTTCCGGTGGCGGATCCCGCGGTAGCACCCGATGTCCATCAGCCGCTTGATGTTCATGGACACTTCGCGGCGCAGATCACCCTCCACCTTGTGCACCCGCTCGAGGATCTCGCGGACCCTGGCGGTCTCTTCCGCGGTCCAAGCCTTCACCCGCTTGTTCAGATCCACCCTGGCCTCGGCCAGGATGCGCCTGGCCGAGGGCCGGCCGATCCCGTAGAGGTATGTGAGCGCCACCTCGCCCCGCTTGTCTGACGGAAGATCAACCCCCGCAACCCTCATCTACCTTCTCCTCCTCGCTCACCCTTGGCGCTGCTTATGGCGGGGATTGGAGCAGATGATCCGCACCACGCCCCGGCGTTTGATGATCTTGCACTTCTCGCACCGCACCTTGACCGACGGTCTCACTTTCATGGCGCTATTTGAACCGATATGTAATTCGGCCGCGGGTCAGGTCGTAGGGACTGAGCTCCACTTTGACCCGATCGCCCGGAAGAATCCGAATGAAGTTCATCCGCATCTTGCCCGACACGTGGGCCAGCACCTTGTGGCCATTGTCCAGCTCCACCCGGAACATAGCGTTGGGGAGCGGCTCGACGACCGTTCCCTCGACCTCGATGGCGTCTTCTTTGGTCATGCCCGGTCACCCTGCCTGGGCCGGACGGGTGAGGACGTCCGGACCATTCTCGCTGACCGCCACCGTGTGCTCGAAGTGAGCGGCCAGGCTCCCGTCCTCAGTCACGGCGGTCCAGCGGTCCGGGAGGATCCGGACCTCCCAGCTCCCCATGGTCACCATCGGCTCGATAGCGAGCACCATCCCGGGCTTCAGCACGGGCCCCCGGCCTGGCTCGCCGAAATTGGGGATCTGCGGATCCTCGTGCAGCTCGCGCCCGATCCCGTGCCCCACGAAGGCCCGCACGACCGAGAAGCCGTGACGTTCGACGTGCTCTTGGACCGCGTGCGAGATGTCCCCCAGACGCCGGCCCGGGCGGCACTGGTCCACTGCCCGGTCGAGGCTCTCGCGGGTCACGTCGAGCAGCTCTTGGACCCGAGGCGGGACCTCTCCCACGGCCAGCGTGAAGGCGCAGTCGGCGTAGTAGCCGTCCACGACGCACCCCAGGTCCAGCCCGATGATGTCGCCCTCTCTGAGACGTCGGTGCGGCGAGGGAATCCCGTGCACGACCTCCTCGTTGATGGACGTGCAGACGGTCGCCGGAAATCCCCGGTACCCCTTGAACGCCGGCTTGGCGCCCCGGCTCGCGAGGAAGCTCTCCACCTCGCGGTCGATCTCCGCCGTGGAGATGCCCGGCTTCACGAAGGCGCGGAGGCGCTCCATGACCTCAGCCAGGATCTGGCCGGCCGCGCGCATCAGGGCGATCTCGCGAGGCGATTTCAAGATGATCACGGCTCGCTACCTCGCCACGGCCTGACGGATGGCGCGCCCGATCGCTTCGGGGGAGCCTTCCCCGGCGATCCGGGTCAGGAGCCCCCGGCTCCGGTAATAGTCCAGCAGCGGGCTGGTCTGCGCGGCGTAAACCTCGAGCCTCCGCCGGACGGTGGCCTCGCTGTCGTCCTCGCGCTGATAAAGTTCTCCCTCGCACCGATCGCACCGCCCCGCGCTCTTCGGGGGCGAAAACGCCAGGTGGTAGGTGGCGCCGCACCCGCGGCACACCCGGCGACCGGTCAGCCGGCGGAGCAGCTCGCCCTCCGACACCTCGAAAAAGATCACTCGGTCCACGACCAGCTCGCGGTCTTTGAGCAGCCGCTCCAGCACCTCGGCTTGGGCCACCGTGCGCGGGAACCCGTCCAGGATGAACCCCTTCTTGGCATCGTCCTGATCCAACCGCTCGGCGACCAGTCCCACCACCACCTTGTCCGGAACCAGCGCCCCCCGGTCCATGTAAGACTTCGCCTCCATCCCCAGACGAGTCCCCTTGGCGACGGCCTCTCGCAGCATGTCACCCGTCGCGATCTGGGGAATCCCCCGCTCGCCAGCCAGCGTCCGCGCCTGGGTCCCCTTGCCCGCGCCGGGCGCTCCCAAAAAAATCAGCCGCATGGCTCTAGCCTTCCTCCCGAGCCATGGCGAGAACCGAGCAGCCCAAGGCCCGAGGGACGAGCCGACCGGAGCGTAGCGACCACGCCGGCCTTCGGCCGGACGCGGTGCCCGTAGAGGAACGGATCGGCGACAACTGAAAGCTGATCAATGGCCGAAGGCCATCCATGGCGCGGGGGACCCATCCAGTGGATGGGTCGCACGAAGTGGGTCGTGCGAAGGTTATCGGCATGGCTAGACGTGCACCCGTGCTTTCTTGCGCAAGAACCCCTCATAGTGGCGCATCAAGAGGTGCGACTCCATCTGCCGTACAGTGTCCAGCGCCACGCCGACGACGATCAGAAGGCTCGTTCCCCCGAAGTAAAAAGGAACGTTGAACCAGCGGATGAGGAGATCGGGCAGGATCGAGATCAGGGCCAAAAAGACCGCCCCCGGGAGGGTGATCCGCGTGAGCGTGCGATCAATGTACTCCGCCGTCTTCTTGCCGGGACGGACGCCCGGAATGAACCCCCCGTACTTTTTCATGTTGTCCGACAGGTCGACGGGATTAAAGACGATGGCCGTGTAGAAGTACGTGAAGAAGATGATGAACCCCCCGTAGAGGAACGTGTACGTGAATCGCCCGGGGGACAGCGCATCGGCCACCACCTGCATCCACGGATGGGGGATGAATCGGCTCAGCGTCGCGGGGAAGAGGATGATCGAGGAGGCGAAGATCACCGGGATCACGCCCGCGGTGTTGATCCGGAGCGGGATGTGGGTGGACTGCCCACCGAACATCCGGCGGCCGACGATGCGCTTCGCATACTGGACCGGAATCTTCCGCTGCCCCTCTTGCATGATCACGACGGCCGCCGTCACGAGGACCATCATCACCACCAGCCCGCCGAACACGAAGAGCTTCAGTTCGCCCGTGGAGATCAAGGTGTACGAGGCGACGATGGCCGAGGGCAGGCGCACGACGATGCCGGCGAAGATGATCAGCGAGATGCCGTTGCCGATTCCCTTCTCTGAGATCTGCTCCCCCAGCCACATGATCAGGGCGGTGCCGGTCGTGAGCGTGATCATGGTCAGGAGCCGGAACCCCCACCCGGACACGGGAACGATCGCAACCCCCTCCGGCCCCCGCATCCCCTCGAGCCCGATGGCGATTCCCATCGCCTGGATCGCGGAGAGCACGATGGTGCCGTAGCGGGTGTACTGGGTGATCTTCTTCCGGCCGGCCTCGCCTTCCTTCGCCAGCCGCTCGAGCGCCGGGATGACCACCGTGAGGAGCTGGAGAATGATGGACGCCGAGATGTACGGCATGATGCCCAGCGCGAACACGGTCAACCGGCGCAGGTTTCCCCCGGAGAAGAGATCCACCATGCCGAGGAGCGTGTTCTGAGCCTGGTCGAAGAAGAGCGACAGGGCGTGGCCGTCGATGCCGGGCGTCGGGACGTGGGCCCCGATCCGGTAGGCCGCCAGAAGGCCGGCCGTGATCAGGAGGCGGCGCTTGAGCTCCGGGATCTTGAAGACGTTCTGAAAGCTCTGAAGCCCTTCGATCATCCGGGCAGCACCTCGACGACCCCCCCGGCTGACTCCACCTTCTGGCGCGCAGACTCGCTGATGGCGTGGACCTTCACGGTCAGGGAGTGGGCGACCTCGCCCTCGCCGAGCAGCTTCACCAGGGCGCGCTCGCTCTTCTTGATGAGCCCGGCCTCGGCAAGGCGCTCAGGGTCCACCACGCTCCCCGCGACGAAGGTCCCGAGGGATCGGAGGTTCACGACGGCGTAGACTCTCCGGTCCCGCGGCGCAAAGCCCCGTTTGGGCACGCGCCGGTGGAGCGGCATCTGGCCGCCCTCGAAGCCTGCGCCTTTGCCGCCGCCCGAGCGCGCCTTCTGGCCCTTGTGCCCTTTCCCCGCGGTCTTGCCGTGACCAGAACCCGGGCCGCGCCCGACACGTTTCGGGCGCTTCCTGGCGCCGGGCGCGGGACGGAACTCGTCAAGCCTCATGGCCGTCGGCCTCCCTGACCTGAACGCAGTGGACCACCCGGGAGATCATTCCCCTGATCGTGGGGGTATCGTCGTGGACGATCGTCTGGCGGATCCGCCGAAAGCCGAGCGCCCGGACGGTCGCCCCCTGCTTCGGGGAGAGCCCGATCAGGCTCCGGACGAGGGTGACTTTAAGCTTCTTGGCGGGCATGCTCTGCCTCCGCCCCTTCCTCGGTCCGCTTCCGAGCCGCATAGGTGTCCTGGAGCCGCTTGATCCGCCGCAAGGCATCAAGCGTCGCTTTCAGCACGTTGTGGGGGTTGTTGGAGCCCAGAGTCTTGGTCAGAATGTCCTGCACCCCCGCGGCCTCGAGCACCGGACGGACGGCGCCGCCGGCGATGACCCCGGTCCCGGGCACGGCCGGCTTGAGAAAAACGCGGCCTGCCCCGAAATGGCCGGTGATTTCGCACGGGATGGTCGTGTCCTTCAGGGGGACGAAAATCAAATCCTTCTTGGCGTGTTCCACCGCCTTGCGGATGGCCTCGGGGACCTCGTGGGCCTTGCCGAGCCCCACTCCCACGTGCCCCCTCCCGTCCCCCACCACCACCAGCGCCGTGAAGGAGAAGCGCCGGCCGCCCTTCACCACTTTCGCGACGCGGTTGATGGACACAACTCGGTCCGTCAGCTCCAGCACACTCGGGTCGATTCGCACCTCTGCCACCAATCCCTCCCGTCCTAAAAAATCAGGCCGCCGCCCCGGGCCCCATCGGCCAACGCCTTGACCCGGCCGTGGAACTGATATCCACCGCGATCGAAGACCACCCGCTCGATCCCGAGCGCCTTCGCCTTCTGGGCCACCAGCTCCCCCACCACCTTGGCCGCGGCCACGTTGCCGCCGTTTTTGAGCTTCGCACGAAGCTCGGGAGACTGACTGCTCACGAACACCAGTGTCCGCGCCGCCTCGTCGTCGATGAGCTGAGCGTACATGTGCTTCAAGCTCCGGAACACGGACAAGCGCGGGCGCGCCGCCGTCCCGCCAATCCGACCCCGGACGCGGAGATGCCGGACCTGCCGCCCTTCAACCTTCGTGGATGCCAGCACGTCAGGCCTCTATTTCGGAGTCGCCGCGGCGGCGCCGGCCTTTTTCCCCACCTTGCGCCGGATGACCTCGTCCACGTATTTGACGCCCTTGCCCTTGTATGGGTCGGGTTCCCGGAGCGACCGGAGTCGCGCCGCGGTCTGCCCCAGGAGGGCCTTGTCGGCGCCCTTCAAGGTGATGAGCACCTGCCGGTCCACGTCCGCCTGGATCCCCTCGGGGAGAGGAAACACCACCGGATGAGAGTAGCCCAGCATCAGCTGGAGATTCTTGCCCTGGAGCTGGGCGCGGTATCCGATCCCCACGATCTCCAACCTGCGCTCGAACCCGTCGCTCACGCCCTTCACCATGTTGGCGAGGAGCGAACGGGTGAGGCCGTGGAGCGCTCGCACACTCCGATGGTCCACGGTCCGGGCCACGTGGAGCTGACCGTCCTTGAGGCCGACCGTCAGAGCGCCCGGAACCGAGTGAGCGAGCTTCCCCTTCGCCCCCTCGACCTTCACGCGTTGGCCCTCCACGGTGATGCGAACGCCCTGGGGCACCGGAATCGGCTTCCGTCCAATCCGCGACATGTTCACCGCTACCAGACGAGGGCGAGCAGCTCGCCGCCCATCTTGAGCTTCCGGCTCTCGCGATCCGTCATGACGCCCTTGGAGGTGGACAGGATGGCCAGCCCCATGCCCCCGAGGATCGAGGGAATCTTCTCCGCGGTCACATAGACCCGACGCCCCGGCGTGGAGACCCGGACCATGCCGGAAATCATCTTCTCATTGCCCGCGCCGTACTTGAGGTACACGCGCAACGTGCCCTGCCTGCGGTCCTCAATCAGCCGGAAGTTCCGGATGAACCCCTCCTCCTTCAGGATGCCCGCGATCTTGAGCTTCAGCTTCGACGAGGGGATGTCAACCTTCTCGTGCTCAGCGCGGCTCGCGTTGCGGATGCGGGTGAGCAGGTCGGCGATCGGGTCCGTCAGCATTCCCGGGCTGCTCCTACCAGGAGGCCTTGATCACTCCAGGAACCTCGCCCTTGAGGGCCAGTTCCCGGAAGCAGATCCGGCACATGTCGAATTTCCGCAGGAATCCCCGCGGCCGGCCGCACAGCTTACAGCGGCGGTACGCCCGTACCTTGAACTTCGGGGCGCGCAGGGCCTTGTTCCTCAGTGCGGTCTTCGCCATCGCTTACTCCCTGAACGGCATCCCCAGGTGCGCGAGGAGCGCCTTTGCCTCCTCATCGGTCCTGGCGCTGGTCACAATGATCACATCCATCCCGCGCATCTTGTCGATCTTGTCGTACACGATCTCCGGAAAGATCACCTGTTCCCTCAGGCCGAGCGCGAAGTTCCCCCGGCCATCAAACGCCTTCGGCGAGATCCCCCTGAAGTCCCGCACTCGGGCCAGCGCCACGTTGATCAGTCGGTCCAGGAACTCGTACATCCGCGCCCCTCTGAGGGTGACCTTGGCCCCGATGGGGATCCCCGCCCGGAGCTTGAAGTTCGCGATCGACTTCTTGGAGCGGGTCACGACGGGCCGCTGCCCGGTGATCGTTGCCAGGTCGGCCGTCGCGAAGTCCATCGCTTTGGCGTTCTCCTTCGCCTCGCCCACTCCCATGTTGATCACGATTTTCTCGAGCCGAGGGACCTGAAACGGATTCGTGTAGCCCCGCTCCCGCATGAGGGCCGGGACCACCTGCTTGCTGAACCGCTCCCGGAGGCGGGGGGGGACTTCCCCCAGGGCTTTGGGCCGGGACGGAGGCGGTGCAGGCTCCTTGGCCCCCCCCTTCTCCTTGGGCGCCGTCTTTGCGACCTGGGCCTTCTCCGGCTTCGCCATGCGCTGGTGAGACTCCTCCGCCTACGTCCGGTCAATGACTTCGTCGCACCGCTTGCAGACCCTGGCCTTCTTGCCCTCCGCGAAAATCTGGATGGAGGTCCGAGTCGGCCGATCACACTTGGAGCAGACAACCATCACGTTGGACAGATGCACCGCCCCTTCCCGCTCGATGATCCCCCCCTGGCGCAGCTTCTGAGTCGGGCGCTGGTGGCGCTTGATCATGTTGACCTTCTCGACGATCACGCGCCGCTTCACCGGAAGCACGATAAGCACCTTCCCCCGCTTGCCACGCTCCTTACCGGCAATGACCAGCACCGTATCTCCCCGCCTAACGTGCGCGCCGAGGCCTGCCATGCTCAGATCACCTCGGGTGCCAACGAAATGATCTTGGTGAACTGCTTGTCCCGCAGTTCCCGGGCTACCGGGCCGAAGATGCGGGTCCCGACCGGGTTGTTCTGCGGGTTGAGCAG
>JACQCL010000151.1 GCA_016201645.1 Candidatus Rokuibacteriota bacterium | reverse complement strand
TAACGTGCGCGCCGAGGCCTGCCATGCTCAGATCACCTCGGGTGCCAACGAAATGATCTTGGTGAACTGCTTGTCCCGCAGTTCCCGGGCTACCGGGCCGAAGATGCGGGTCCCGACCGGGTTGTTCTGCGGGTTGAGCAGCACCGCCGAGTTCCGGTCGAAGCGGATGTAGGACCCGTCCGGCCGCCGCACCTCTTTCACCGTGCGCACCACGACCGCCCGGGCGACCTCCCCCTTCTTCACCGCCCCGTCGGGGGCCGCCTCTTTAACCGCGACGATGATCGTGTCCCCCAGGCTGGCGTATTTCTTGTGAGAGCCGCCCATCACCCGGATGCACTGGACCTTCTTGGCCCCGGAGTTGTCCGCCACCTCGAGCATCGTCCTCGGCTGAATCATCTCGCGATCTCAAATCCTTCCGTCGAAGGCCCACGGCGCTCAGGAGGCGCGGGTGAGGATCTCCCGGATCCGCCACCGCTTTTCCTTGGACATGGGCCGCGTCTCTTCGATGAGCACGCGATCTCCCACACGGCTCCCGTTCGTCTCGTCGTGAGCCTTCAGCTTCTTCGAGCGGGTGATCACGCGCTGATACCGCGGATGACGGTACACCCGTTCGATCACCACCACGCGGGTTTTCTGCATCCGATCGCTCACGACGACCCCTTGCCGAGTCTTCCGTCCTCCCACCCGAGCGCCTCCCGTCATGCGGTCCGTCCCAGGTTGAGCTCCCGCTCGCGCAAGATCGTCTGGGCGCGGGCCAGGTCGCGCTTGGCCTGCGCCACCCGGGCGGGGTTTTTAGCCACCCCCATAGAGAGCTGAAACCTCAAGTTAAAAATCTCCTCGGTCAGCTCCTTGACCCGCTGCCACAACTCGTCGTCCGACAGATCGCGCCACTTGACCGCCTTCATTGCTCTAGACGGCCTCCAAGGATTTAGACCAAATACTCACGCGTGGTTCAACGTGCCGGGCCAAATGACGAGCCAGACAAGGCCCGAGGGAGGAGCCGGCCGGAGGCGTAGCGACCACGCCGGCCTTCGGCCGGACGCGGTGCCCGTAGAGGAATGGCGACGACCGACGCTGATCAATGGCCGAAGGCCATCCTTGGCGGGCACCCACGAAGTGGGTCGTGGCGATGTCAGTTGGCACGGAACTAGACTCGCGCCCGGCTCACGAGCTTCGTGGCGATCCCGAGCTTCTGTCCCGCGAGCCGCAAGGCTTCCCGGGCGTCGGCCTCGGTCGCCCCTTCCATCTCGTAGAGAATGCGCCCCGGCTTCACCACGGCCACCCAGAACTCCGGGTTCCCCTTCCCCTTGCCCATGCGAGTCTCCGCCGGCTTCTTGGTCACCGGCTTATCGGGGAAGACCCGGATCCAGATCTTCCCGCCCCGTTTGAGCGAACGGGCGAGCGAGACGCGAGCCGCCTCGATCTGCCGGTTGGTGACCCAGCCCGGCTCCAAGGCCTTGAGACCGTAGTCCCCAAAGGCCAGCGTGGAGCCGCGAACAGCCACCCCTTTCATCCGCCCGCGCTGGGCCTTCCGGTACTTGACCCGCTTCGGCATCAACATCGGTGGGACCCCTTACGCCTCAACCACCGGTTGGGCCGTCAGGACCTCGCCCTTGAAGATCCACACTTTGACCCCGATGGCCCCGTACGTGGTGTGGGCCTCCGCCAGGCCGTAGTCGATGTCCGCGCGGATGGTGTGGAGCGGCACCCGCCCATCGCGGTACCATTCGCGCCGGGCAATCTCGGTGCCCCCCAATCGGCCGGCGCACGCGATCCTGATCCCGTCGGCCCCGAGCCTGAGCGCGGAGGTCACCGCCTTCTTCATGGCGCGCCTGAACGCCACCCGCTTCTGGAGCTGGAGCGCCACGTTCTCGGCCACCAGCTGAGCGTCCAGCTCGGGGTGGATGACCTCCTCGATGTTGAGGTAGATCTCCTTGGCGGTCTTGGCCTGGAGCTCGTTCTTCAGCTTCTCCACCTCCGAACCCTTGCGCCCGATGATGATGCCGGGGCGCGCCGTATGGATCGAGATCCTGGCGCGGTTGGCCGATCGCTCGATGTCGATCCGCGAGATGCCGGCGTGGTAGAGGGTCTGCTTGATGTAGCGGCGGATCTTCACGTCCTCGTGCAGCAGCGCGGCGTACCCCTTGGTTGCGAACCAGCGCGAGCTCCACGTCCGCGTGGCCCCCAGCCGGAACCCGACCGGATGCGTCTTCTGTCCCATGTCTAGCCTTTCCGCGCCGCGCGGGGGGCCGCCGGCGGCGGACTCGCGCCGGCCCGTTCACCCGTCTTTCGCGGGACCGTCTCGTCGCTCAGGACAATCGTCAAATGGCTCGTCCGGTGGCGGATGAAGAACGCGCGTCCCATAGCGCGCGGCTGCACGCGCTTCATGGATGGGCCGCCGTCGGCGAACGCCTGCACGATCCTGAGGTCATCCAGGGTCCGCACCTGATGGTTGTGCTCCGCATTGGCGATCGCCGAGCGCAGGACCTTCTCGACCAGCCGCGCCGCCGCCCGGGGGATGTACGGGAGAATCTGCAGAGCCTCCGACACCCGTTTCCCCCGCACCTGGTCCAAGACCAGCCGCACCTTCCTCGGCGGCACCCTCACGAACCGCGCAGTCGCTTTCGTCTTCATAGCGCTAGGTCTTGACTTCGGTGGTGGCTTTCTGCGCGGCGCCGTGGGCTTTGAACGTTCGCGTCAACGCAAACTCGCCGAGCCGGTGCCCCACCATGTTTTCGGTGATGTACACCGGAATGAACTTCTTGCCATTGTGGACCGCCAGGGTGTGGCCGACGAACTCGGGCAGAATCGTGGACCGGCGCGACCAGGTCTTCAGCACCTTCTTCTGGCGAGACCGGTTCATCTCCTCCACCCGGAGGAGCAGCGTCGCGTCCACGTACGGCCCCTTCTTCAGCGATCGCCCCATCCCGGCTCCCCTTACTTTTTCCGCCGCGCCACGATATACCGGTCGGAGGGGACGGTCTTACGGGTCTTGAAGCCCTTGGTCGGCTTCCCCCAGGGCGTCATCGGATGATTCCCCTTTCCCCGTCCCTCACCGCCTCCCATGGGATGATCGACGGGATTCATGGCCGTCCCCCGCACTGTGGGACGAAAGCCGCGCCACCGGGTTCTCCCGGCCTTCCCCACCGAGATGTTCTCGTGATCGAGGTTCCCGACCTGCCCCACCGTCGCCATACAATCGAGCCTGACCATGCGAATCTCGCCGGAGGGAAGCTTCACCTGCGCGTGATCTCCCTCTTTGGCCAGGAGCTGGACCTGGGAGCCGGCGCTCCGGCAGAGTTGGGCCCCCTTGCCGGGCTGGAGCTCCAGGTTATGGACCATCGTCCCGAGCGGGATGTTCCTCAGCGGGAGCGCATTGCCCGGCAGGATGTCGGCCTGCGGTCCCGACATGACCGCGTGTCCCACCTGAAGGCCCAGGGGGGCGATGATGTAGCGCTTCTCGCCATCCCGGTAATGCAGAAGCGCGATGCGCGCCGAGCGGTTGGGATCGTACTCGATCGCCGCCACCTTCGCCGGAACCCCCCACTTCTCCCGGCGGAAGTCGATGAGCCGGAACTGGCGTTTGTGGCCGCCGCCGCGGTGGCGGACCGTGATTCGCCCGTAGGCATTCCGCCCGTCAATCCGGCTCTTGGGACGGAGCAGGCTCTTCTCCGGCCCCTTGCGCGTGATGTCCTCATTGGTGAGGTGGGTCAGGTAGCGCCGGGCCGGCGAGGACGGCTTCAGGATCTTGATCCCCATGGCTCTACACGCCCTCGACCAACTCGATCTTGTGGCCCGGCTGAAGCGTCACGATGGCCTTCTTCCAGGAGGGACGCCGCCCCGCGTGGCGGCCCATCCGCTTCAGCTTCCCTTCCACGGTCGCCGTCCGGACGGCGCGGACCTTCACGTTAAAGATCGTCTCCACGGCCTGGCGGATCTCCACCTTGTTGGCGTCGGGAACCACCTGAAAGGTGACGACGTTGCGCTCGTCCTTGAGGCGCATGCTCTTTTCGGTCATGAGCGGGCGCACTACCACCTCTCGCGGCTCCCTCACTTTGCCAGTTCCTCCTGGAGCGCCAGCAGCGCGGCGCGCTCGAATAACACCTGGTCATGGCGCAGCAGCCGGTACGCCGAGACGCGGGCAGGGGTCTCGACGGTCAGCCACGGCAGGTTCCGTGACGCCAGAGTCAGCGGCCCGGTGACCTCCTGAACCACCAGGAGCGTGGGGATCGGCTTGAGCCCCAGGTCGGCGAGGCGCCGGGCCAGCGCTTTGGTCTTGGGCTCCGGGAGTTCCAGCCGCTCCACCACCTTCAGCTCGCCTGAGTTGACGGTGTCGGTGAGCGCCGCTCTCAGAGCCTCCCGCCGCGCCTTTCGGGGCATCTTCTGCGCGTAGCTCCGCGGCGTCGGGCCGAAGACCGTCCCCCCCTTCCGCCACTGGGGCGCACGGATCGAGCCCTGGCGCGCCCGGCCGGTTCCCTTCTGGCGCCAGGGTTTCCTCCCGCCCCCCGAGATCTCACTGCGCCCCTTGGTGTCATGGGTGCCGGCCCGGCGGCCCGCGAGCTCCCGCGTGATCGCCTGATGAAGGAGCGGACCTCTCACCTCCACCCCGAACACCTCGGGCCGGAGCTCGAGCGACTCCTTCGCCTTCCCTTTTTGGTCGAGGACGGCGACCTGAGGAGGCATGACTATTGAGCCTTTCTCGCCCGCTGCTGAGCCTTGGTCAGCTTCACGCTCTTCCTCACCACCACCAACCCGCCGATGGGCCCGGGAACCGCCCCCCTCACCACCAGGAGGTTCTGGTCGGGGAACACGCGGACCACCTGGACGTTCAGGACCGTGCGCCGTTCGCCTCCCATCCGCCCCGGCAGATGGTGGCCAGGCCAGACGCGGGAGGGATCAGACGATGCGCCGATCGATCCCGGGGCGCGATGGAACATGGAGCCGTGGCTCGCGCCCCCGCCATGCCAACCGTGTCGCCTCACGCCGCCCTGAAACCCCTTCCCCTTGCTGACGCCGCTCACGTCCACCAGCTCACCCGGAGCAAAGAGGTCAACTTTGAGCGTCTGGCCCACCTCATAGCCGTCCACCTTCTCCAACCGGAGCTCGCGGAGTACCGCCATCGGGGGAAGGTTGGCCTTCTTGAAGTGACCGGCGCGAGGCTTGGGAACGTTCTTCTTTTTCGGCTCGAAGCCGAGCTGAAGGGCGTTGTACCCGTGGCGCCCTTTCTCCCGCACTTCCACGACCGAACAAGGGCCGGCCTGAATCACGGTGACGGGGATCTGCTTCCCGTCTTCGCCGAAGAACTGGGTCATCCCCATCTTCCGGCCGATCAGCCCTTCTTTCATCGCCACGGTCGTCGTCCTCTTAGAGTTTCAGCTCGACGTCAACGCCGGATGGAAGATCCAGTTTCATGAGCGCGTCCACCGTCTGGGGCGTCGGATCAAGGATGTCGAGCAGCCGCTTGTGGGTTCGCATCTCGAACTGCTCGCGGGAAGTCTTGTCCACATGGGGGGAACGGAGCACCGTCCACCGGTTGATGATGGTGGGCAGGAGTACCGGACCTGAGACCCGGGCGCCGGTCCGCCTCACGGTATCCACGATCTCCTTGACCGAGCGGTCGAGGAGCCGGTGATCGTAGGCCTTCAACCGGATCCGGATCTTCTGATCCTGAGCAATCGTAACCATTGCCTTACTCGGAGGGGGGCTACGCCCCCCTTCCGATGCCTCCCCCCGGAGTGGCGCGGGCTAAGCCCGCGCTCGAACCGCGGCCCATTCTGTCCGTCATCTCTGATCCGGAGGCAATGCCCATGGTCCCTACTCCACGATCTCCGCGACCACGCCGGCCCCCACCGTCCGGCCCCCCTCCCGGATCGCAAACCGTAACTCCTTC
>JACQCL010000022.1 GCA_016201645.1 Candidatus Rokuibacteriota bacterium | reverse complement strand
GGCCTCCTCCAGGCGGTGGCACACCTTGACCCCCAGTTCCTGGACGAGGGGCGGGATCAGCGTGGGCGGCCCCGCCACGGTCACCGTCATCCCGAGCTTCTTCATGCCGTGGATGTTGGAGCGCGCGACGCGGCTCCTGGCGACATCCCCCACGATGGCCACGGAGAGGCCCTCCAGGTGTCCCTTCTTCTCGCGGATGGTGAGCAGGTCCAGGAGGGCCTGGGTGGGATGCTCGTGGGCGCCATCACCCGCGTTGACCACCGCGCACTTGAGGGCGCGCGCCAGGAGCTGGGCCGCGCCCGAGGCGCTGTGGCGGACCACGACCACGTCGGGGCTCATGGCCTCGATGTTCCGGGCCGTGTCCAGGAGGCTCTCCCCTTTGGCCACGCTCCCGCCTGGGGCGCTCCAGTTGACGACGTCGGCCGAGAGCCACTTGCCCGCGATCTCGAAGGACGTTCGCGTGCGCGTGGAGGGCTCATAGAAGAGGTTCACCACCGTCCGCCCCCGGAGGGTCGGGACCTTCTTGATCTCGCGGGCGGCGATCTCTTTCATGGAGGCCGCGGTGTCCAGGATGAGGCCGATCTCCGCGGGCTCCAGCTCCTGGATGGTCAGTAGGTCTTTGCGCGTCCAGCCCATGGCCTCAGCCCTCCAGGGGTTCTTCGATCACCACGCGATCCTCCCCGTCGTGCTCCTTGAGCCGCACCGCCACGGTCTCCCGGCGGGAGGTGGGGAGATTCTTGCCGACATAGTCGGGGCGGATCGGAAGCTCCCGATGCCCCCGGTCCACCAGAACCGCCAGCCGGATGGCCGTGGGGCGCCCGAGGTCCATGATGGCGTCCAGCGCGGCCCGGATGGTCCGCCCGGTGAACAGCACGTCATCCACGAGGATCACGGTTCTTCCGGTGACGTCGAAGGGGATCTCGGTCCCGCGGACCACCGGCTGAGCCGCCTTGAGCCCCAGGTCATCGCGGTAGAGGGTGATGTCCAGCGCTCCGACGGGGGGCTTGACGCCTTCGATCGCCCCGACCCGCTCGGCGAGGCGCTGGGCCAGCGTCACCCCGCGGGTCCGGAGCCCCACGAAGGCCAGGCCAACCGTCCCGCCGTTCTTCTCCACGATCTCGTGGGCGATCCGGTGGAGGGCCCGGTCCAATGCCGCCTCGTCCAGGACCTGAGCCTTCTCGAGGGCCTTCATGGGCAAAAAAAAGGCCCCTTCTCGGGGCTCCAAAGGGACGCGCGGGATGATTTCAGGCTATTCATCTTCTCTCCTTATGGACCTCGCTGGGTCCACTTAAAGGAGCTATCGCTCACACTACTTCGGGGGGGTGATGCCGTAGGCCTTGAGCTTGCGGTAGAGGTGGCTCCGCTCGATTCCGAGCCGCTCTGAGGTGCGGGTCATGTTCCAGTCCTGGGCTCGGAGTTCGGCCAGGATGTAGGCGCGCTCGAACGCCTCGCGTGCTTCCTTGAGGGGCTTCTCCTTGATCTGGTCCTCGGGG
Organism: Candidatus Rokuibacteriota bacterium; assembly: GCA_016201645.1. Taxonomy (GTDB): domain Bacteria; phylum Methylomirabilota; class Methylomirabilia; order Rokubacteriales; family CSP1-6; genus JACQCL01. Next base: position 677 of record JACQCL010000022.1, on the reverse strand, counting down.
AGCGCGGCGTCTTTTGGCCGGAGCGGTGGCGGGAGGTGCTCGGGGCTGATCACCTGCCGCGGCGACATGATGACGAGCCGTTCCACCATGTTGCGCAGCTCGCGGACGTTCCCGGGCCAGTCGTAGGAAAGGAAGTACGCAAGCGCCTCGACGGACACCGTCTTGGGGCGCTTGCCGTTCTCCAGAGAGAAGATGCGGATGAAGTGCTCGACCAGGGAGGGAATATCCTCCTTCCGCTCCCGGAGCGGGGGCACGTCGATTGGGATGACGTTGAGGCGGTAGAACAGATCGTCGCGGAAGCGCCCGGCGGTGATCAGGTCCGGAAGATTCTGGTTCGACGCGGCGATGAAGCGGACGTCCGTCTTGATGGACTCCGTGCCCCCGACGCGCTCGAACGCCTGCTCCTCCAGCGCCCGGAGCACCTTGGCCTGAGTTTTGAGGCTCATGTCGCCGACCTCGTCGAGGAAGAGCGTGCCGCGATCGGCCAGCTCGAACTTGCCTTTGCGCCGGGCCACGGCGCCGGTGAACGCGCCCTTTTCGTGGCCGAAGAGCTCCGACTCGATCAGCTCCTCGGGGATGGCCGCGCAGTTGACCTCGACGAAGGGGCCCTCGCGTCGCGCCGACAGCGCGTGGACGGCCCGGGCGACGAGTTCTTTCCCGGAGCCGTTCTCGCCGTG
>JACQCL010000161.1 GCA_016201645.1 Candidatus Rokuibacteriota bacterium | reverse complement strand
TAGCCGCCGATCTCGCCGTCGTCGCCCTTGGCCCAGACCACGGCCACGTCGGCGATGGAGCCGTTGGTGATCCAGAGCTTCGTGCCGTTCAACACATAGCCATCGCCCTTCTTCACCGCCCGCGTCTTCATGCCGCCCGGGTCCGAGCCGTGATCGGGCTCCGTGAGACCGAAGCAGCCGACCGCCTCGCCGCGCTGAAGCCTGGGGAGCCATGCTTCCTTCTGAGCCTCGGAGCCGTATGTGGAGATCGGATACATGACGAGAGCGCTCTGAACAGATGCGCACGACCGGAGACCCGAATCCCCCCGCTCCAGTTCCTGCATGATGAGGCCGTAGGCCACATTGTTGAGCCCGGCGCAGCCGTAGCCTTTCAGGGTGGCCCCGAAGACCCCCAGCTCCCCAAGTTTCGGGATCAGGTGCGTGGGGAAGGTCTCCTCCCGGTGGTGACGGATCACGATGGGGAGGAACTCCGCTTCGACCCAGTCGCGGATGGCGTCCCGCACCATCCGCTCCTCCTCGGTCAGCAGCTCTTCGATAGCGTAATAGTCAACCCCTCGAAACTTCTCCATGCCACCTTCCCTCGTCCGCCGGCCGGCCTCTCAGACGTTGGTGGGGATGGCGGGGGCGTCCTCCCCGAGGGCCTGCTCCAGGGCCTGAGCTAGGAGCTGGTCGTGCTCGTGGCTCGCCGCGAAGATCCGACACTGGGCCACCTTCCCCGGCAGGTACTTGAAAAGTTCCGTGAGCCGCTCCTTGGAGACCTGCTTGGAGGCGGAATCGTAGATGTAGATCTGGCGGTCGCCCAACGCCAGCGGGTTCAAAGGACGCGGATCCTGGAGCGCCATGTCAATCTTGAACGGGAAGTCCCTGAGCGAGGGCGGCAACCGGTCTCGCACTCGCGCCTCGACCTCATCGGCCTTCATGAAGTCCATCCCGCGCTGCAGCTGATGCTTGTCCAGCATCACCTCGTGGGACATGCGCCACTTGAGCTTCCGATCCAGGATCCGTCGCCATTCCGCCCCAAGCGCCTTCCGCTCGGCGTCCTCCGCATCATGCCAGCGCCCGACCTCTTCCAGAAGCGTCCACTCGGTCAGGTGCAGATAGGGATGAAGATCTTTTCTGAGATCCCAAGGGAAAACGATTTTCATCGTATCCCGAAAGATCTCTTTCAAGTGAAGGTCGATCCCGCGCGTGGTGCGGTGGTAGTACACGTTGGTGTACATGTAGAACCGGGCGTTGAGGAACATGATGAAGGCCTGGGTCCCGCCGCGGTCCAGGGTGAGCCCTTCGTCGGTAAAGAAGGAGTAGTAGATGATCCGATCGATATCAATGGGGCCCACGGCGACCCCGCACATGTATGAATCGCGAAGGACATAGTCCATGTTGTCGGCGGTGTAGATACCCGAGAGGATCGGCTTCAGGAACGCGAGCCACCGCGGATGCCCAGCCTCGGGCCGGGTAAAGGATTTCCCCATCAGGTAGCAGATCCAGTCGGGATCGATGGTCTCACCGGGCACGAAGGGTCCGGACGGGCTCCGGCGCAAGCCGCGGATGGTATCCCCCAGCTCCTCCCGGATGATGCGCTGGCCGACCATCTCGTGAGTCAGGTCGAAGTCCACCAGGAAGTTGTCGTCGAAGAAATGGCCAAAAGGGCCGTGGCCCACATCGTGAAGCAGGCCGGCTACGCGGAGGAGTTCCTCGATCAGCGGCCCCGACGGGCATTCGGGGAAGACGGACCTGAGCGACGGGTAGAGCTGCTGGGCAAACCGGCCGGCCAGATGCATGGTTCCCAGCGCGTGCTGAAACCGGCTGTGCTCCGCGGCAGGGAAGACCCAGCGTGCGGACTGGAGCTGCGGGATCCGCCGGAGGCGCTGGACCCACGAGGTATCCACGAGATCCTGCTCTGTGGCCTCCCCCGGAACTCCGTCGGGTCGCGTGTACAGAATGTAGTGGTGGATGGGATCGGCGATCAGGCCGCGTCCCTGGTAGGTGTCCACCCCTTTCATCCGACCGTCACCCTCCTACCCGGCAAGTCTACGCCGCCACGTCGGGGTGCGCCAGATACTCCCGGAGCGCATCCGACCAGGAGCGGAGCGGCGGCCAGCCCTCGAGCTCCCAGCAATAGTTACGAAGGATCGAGTTCCGGGGACGGGCCGCCGGGCGCTTGAGATCCTTCGAGCCGATCGGCTCCAGGCGGGTGCCCGTGAGCCCGGTGTTTTCCAAAATCGCGGCCGCGAAGTCATACCACGAGCAGGAGCCGCTGTTCGTGACGTGCCAGACGCCGTAGTGCGGCCCGCTGATGAGCTTCGACATGGCCCGAGCCAGATCCCGCGTGTACGTGGGAGACCCCACCTGATCGTCCACCACGCGAAGATCCTCTCCTGCCCGCGCCTTGCTCAGGATCGTCTTCACGAAGTTCTTGCCGCCCGGGCCGAAGAGCCAGGAGGATCGCACGATCCAGTGGCGCGGCGTCAACGTCTGGACGTACCGCTCGCCGGCCAGCTTCGAGCCGCCGTAGCACGAGATCGGGTTCGGCTGATCGAACTCGATGTACGGGCCCGGCTTCTCCCCATCAAAGACGTAGTCGGTGGAGAGGTAGCAGCAGGCGGCGCCAACCTCCTGACAGGCCACGGCAAGGTTTCGGCTCCCGAGGGTATTGACGCGCCAGGAGCGGTCCGGGTCCTGCTCGCACCCGTCCACGTCGGTCCATGCCGCCGCGTGAATGACCACCTGGGACTTCGAGCGGCCCAGGGCGGACAGGGTCGCGGGGAGGTCGGTGATGTCCAGGTCCGCGTGGGCCAGGGGAATGACCTCGTGCTCGAGGCTCAGGTTCTCTCGGAGCGCTCGGCCCAGCATCCCCGCCGCCCCCGTCAGGAGGATCTTCATCAGCGATTGCTGTACTGCTTCGCGTAGTAGGCTTTAAACTCCCCCGACTTGATGGGGCGCCACCAGGCTTCATGCTCCTGGTACCACCGGACGGTCTCCGCCAGCGCGGAGCCGAACTCGTAACGCGGCTTCCAGCCGAGGGCCCGGATCTTGTGGCAGTCGAGCGCGTAGCGGCGGTCGTGACCCGGGCGGTCCGTCACGGGCTGGATCAGGCTCTCGGGTTTGCCGAGGAGCCGGAGGATCTGACGGGTCAGGACGATGTTCTCCACCTCCGCGCCGCCCCCAATGTTGTAGATCTCCCCGGGGACCCCCGAGTGGAGCACCAGATCAATGGCCTCACAGTTGTCCAGGACGTAAAGCCAGTCCCTCACGTTCTTCCCATCCCCGTAGAGGGGGAGCGGGCGGTCCTCCAGCGCGTTGGTGATGAAGAGCGGGATTACTTTCTCCGGATACTGGTTCGGCCCGAAGTTGTTGGAGCTCCGCGTGATGACGATGGGGAGCCGGTAGGTGGTCCAATAAGCGCTCACCAG
>JACQCL010000185.1 GCA_016201645.1 Candidatus Rokuibacteriota bacterium | reverse complement strand
CCGCGCAGGAGGCCGGTCCAGAGTCGGGCCGGCACCGCGGGCGCGGTCTGTTGGAGAATTTCCCGTTCGCGTTGATGCATCAACCGGGCCTCGCCCGCCTCTCGATCATCGTACCCGGCCAAGTGGAGCAGGCCGTGCACAACCAGGAGGTCAAGCTCGAGCCTCACCGGAATTCCCAACCGGCGCGCCTGGCGCCCGGCTGACTCGGCCGAAATCACGATCTCTCCCCAGAGGCGCGAGGGACCGGGCACATCGAGCGGGAACGCGAGAACATCGGTCGGGCGGTTGTGCCCGATATACCGAGCGTTCAATTGTCGGATGAGGGCGTCGTCAACGAATGTCAGATGAACGAGGGCATCGGGGCGTCCGAGATCTTGGAGCGCCCTCCTGGCTGTTCGCCCAACACGACGGGGAGAGATGGGAACCCGCCGCTGGAGATTCGCGAGTTCCACCGCCATCACGTTCCTGGAGCCGCGGGTCCGGACTCCCTGGGCTGGGGGGGGTGCTCCTCGTACGCCCTCACGATTTGAGCGACCAGTTCGTGCCGGACGACATCCTTCTCGGTGAAATACACGAATCGGATTCCCTCAATGCCCTTGAGCACCGACTGGATCTCGATCAGCCCCGACGCACGGCTCGCGGGGAGATCCACCTGCGTGATGTCGCCGGTGATCACCATCTTCGAGTTGAACCCCAGGCGAGTGAGGAACATCTTCATCTGCTCGGACGTCGTGTTCTGGGCCTCGTCCAGGATGATGAAGGAGTCGTTCAGCGTCCGGCCGCGCATGTAGGCGAGGGGGGCGATTTCGATGACGCCTTTCTCGACCAGCGAGGCCACCTTCTCGGCCTCGAGCATGTCGTAGAGCGCGTCGTAGAGCGGGCGGAGGTAGGGGTGAACCTTCTCGTACATGTCTCCCGGGAGGAAGCCGAGCCGTTCGCCCGCCTCCACGGCGGGGCGCGTCAGGATGATACGTGCCGCCTCTCGTTTCGTCAATGCGGAGACCGCCATCGCGACGCCCAGGTACGACTTCCCTGTCCCCGCCGGACCGATCGCGACGACGACGTCGTGGCTGCGGATGGCATCCACGTAGCGCTTCTGGTTCAGCGTCTTGGGGCTGATCTGCTTCTTGCGCGAGGGAACCGAGATCGAATCGAGGAGGATCCCCTTGAGGTCGGCCGCCTCATCGTCGGCGAGCATCCGGAGCGCTGCCCGCACATCCACCGCGTGAAGCGGCGTGCCGGCATGCACCAGATCGGAGAGCTGGGCCAGGAGCCGCTCGGCCCGCGCCACCCTCCGCTCGTCCCCCTTCAGGATGATCTCATTGCCCCGGGCCACGATCCGGAGCGCCAGCAGCGACTCCAGCGCCCTCAGGTTTTCGTCGTTTCGCCCGAGAAGCGGGAAGAGGTCGGCCTCGGACGGAAGCAGGATGCGACGGGTGACGGTCGCTTCAGTCAACGGCAGTAAACCCTTCTCTCCATAATACAAGGTACCGCAACTCAGGGCTCTTCAGCCAGCCGGATTCCGAGGTCCTTGAGCTGGCCCGGGTCCACCGGCGCCGGCGCCTCGGTGAGGGGACAGGTCCCTTTCTGGGTCTTCGGGAAGGCGATCACCTCGCGGATCGACTCCTCGCCCGCCAGGAGCGCCACCAAGCGATCGAGGCCGACCGCGATCCCGCCCATGGGAGGGGCACCGAACTCCAGGGCCTCGAGGAGGAATCCGAAGCGGGCCCGGGCTTCCTGGGGCGCGATGCCGAGCAGCTTGAACAGCTTCTCCTGGACCGACAGCTGGTGAATGCGGAGGGAGCCGCCCGCCGCCTCCTGGCCGTTGATGACAAGGTCATAGGCCTTGGCCCTGGCGCGCCCGGGGTCCGTGTCCAGGAGGGAGAGATCTTCGTCCCGCGGCGCGGTGAACGGATGGTGCACCGCGTTCCAGCGCCGCTCCTCCTCACTCCATTCCACGAGGGGGAAGTCGATCACCCACACCATCCGGAATTGGTCCGGCGGGATCAGGCTGAGGCGCTGGGCCAGCTCCTGGCGGAGGCGGCCCAGGACCGTCGCAGCCAGCGGCATCTGATCCGCGACGAGGAGGAGGAGGTCTCCCGGACCCGCCCCCAACCGGGAAAGCAGCGCGGGCCTCAGCGGCTCCAGAAACCGGGCTGCCGGCGACTGGACCCCGTCGGGGGTGACCTTGGCCCAGACGAGCCCCTTGGCCCCGAAGCTCTTGGCCATCTCAACGAGCTCGTCGAGCTCCTTGCGGCTCATCCCCCCGCCCCCGGGACTCCGAAGCCCTTTGACGACGCCCCCGGCCGTCACCACCTGGGCGAAGGCCTGGAACTCCGCCGCCCGGAAGACGTCCGAGCAATCGGCGAGCTCAAGGCCAACGCGGAGGTCAGGCTTGTCGCTGCCGAAGCGGGCGATCGCCTCCTCGTAGGTGAGCCGCGGGAACGGGGTCGGGATCTCGATCCCCCGCACCCGCTTGAAGACCTCCGCGAGCATCCCCTCGATGATGGGGAGAAACTCGTCCCGGTCGAGGAATGAAGTCTCGATGTCAATCTGGGTGAACTCGGGCTGCCGGTCCCGCCGGAGATCCTCGTCACGGAAGCAGCGCACGATCTGGAAGTAGCGCTCGACCCCCGCCACCATCAGGAGCTGCTTGAAGAGCTGCGGCGACTGGGGGAGCGCGTAGAAGCTTCCACGCGTGAGGCGGCTCGGGACCAGGAAGTCCCGCGCTCCTTCAGGCGTGGAGCGTGTGAGAAATGGCGTTTCCACCTCCAGAAAGCCGTGGGCATGCAGGTAGTCGCGGACAGCGCGGCAGACCTGGTCCCGGATCACGAAGTTCCGGTACACAGCCGGGCGCCGCAGATCCAGGTACCGGTACTTGAGCCTCACCGCTTCATCTACCTCCACTTCCTCCTCCAGCGGGAACGGGAGCGGCTTGGACTCGCTCAGGATTTTCACCTCGCTGACTTGGACCTCCACCTCGCCGGTGGGAAGCTTGGGGTTTTCCGTCCCGGGGGGGCGGTGCTGAACCGCGCCGACGACTGCCAAGACGAACTCCGAGCGGACTTCCTGGGCCCTGGCATGGGCGACCGGGGCCGTCGCAGGGTTGAAGACACACTGGGTCAACCCATTCCGATCACGCAAATCCACGAAGATCAGCCCACCGTGATCCCGCCGCCGGAAGGCCCACCCCATGAGGGTCACGGTCTGGCCGACGTGTTGCGGCCGGAGTTCTCCGCAGGTGTGGCTCCGGCGCCAGCCGCCGAGCGATTCAGTCATGCCCCACCTCGGACGAGAGCGCAATGAGCTTCTGCACGAGAACGCGTAAAGACACTTGCTGTTGGCTGCCGGACTTCATATCACGCAGGACCGCTTGGCCGCCAGCCAGCTCCCTCTCTCCCACGATGACCGCCCAGGCCACGCCAAGCTTGTTGGCACGATCCAGCTCGTTCCTCAGCTTGCGCCCGCCGTAGCCCAGCTCGACCGGAACGGGCTTCGGTGTGGCGACTCTCAGCGCCTGGGCTATGGGGAGGAGCCGCTTCAGGGCCTCGTCGCCAATGGGGATCAACACAGCAAATGGCCGCCGGTGCTCCCAGGCATCCCCATAACTTTCAGGGAGAAGCTGAACGACCCGCTCGATTCCCACAGCAAAGCCGATCGCCGGATCCCGCGGGCCTCCAAGCAGCTCAATCAGACCGTCGTAGCGACCTCCCCCCGCGACAGCGTTTTGGGCGCCCAGTTCTGTCGTCGTCAACTCAAAGGTGGTCCGGACATAGTAGTCGAGGCCCCGGACAAGTCTCGGGTTAATCTCGAATGAGATGCGCATGGCCTTGAGATAATCCTGCACATCGAGAAAGTGCTGTGCACAGTCCGCGCAGAGGGAATCACGGGCAGAGGGAGCCCCATCGAGGACCGGGCGGCATCTCGGGTTCTTGCAGTCGAGGACCCGCAGAGGATTTCGTTCGGTACGCTCCCGGCACTCCTCGCAGAGTTCCGCCGCGTACCGTCTGAGATACACGACGAGCTTCTCTCGATAGGCCGGACGGCAGGCGGCATCGCCGATGGAGTTGATGGCCAGCGTGAGCCGGTCGGCAAGACCTAGGCTCCGAAACAGCTCCATCAGGACCCCGATGACCTCCGCGTCCAGCGCCGGGTGGACCTCACCGATCGCCTCGAGGTTCAGCTGATGGAACTGGCGGTAGCGTCCCGCCTGGGGGCGCTCGTGGCGAAACATCGGACCAATCGTGTACAGGCGAACGGGCTTGGGGTTCACGAACAGTCCGTGCTCGATATACGCGCGGAGGAGAGACGCGGTTGCTTCGGGACGGAGCGTCAGCGATTCGCCGCTCCGATCCTCAAACGTGTACATCTCTTTCTGAACGATGTCCGTGGTTTCCCCGATCCCCCGCGCGAACACTTCGGTCCTCTCGAAAATCGGCAGACGGATCTCCTCGTAGCCATACACCTCGAACGCTTGACGAGCCACGGTCTCGACGTGCTGCCACTTCACGGCCTCCGAAGGCAAAATGTCGTGCACGCCGCGGACCGCCTTAATCGTCATGTGCTCGAGCCCCGCATCGCGATGTAGTCGACCCGGAGCCTGATGTAGTTCTGCGCCGAACGGTGGATCAACTCCAAGTCCTCCGGCGTAACGGACCGGCGCACTCTCGCTGGAGCGCCCATAAGAAGGCTTCCGCGCGGAACCTTGGTTCCCGGGACCACCAGAGAGCCGGCAGCCACCAGGCACTCCTCCTCTAGCACCACGCCGTCCAGCACGATCGCGCCGATCCCGATCAGGCAGTTGGATTTGATGTGGCAGCCGTGGACCCGCACTCCATGCCCCACCGTCACGAACTCCTCCAGAATGGTCGGGAAGCGGCCACGATTGACATGGATCACGGTGCCGTCCTGGATGTTCGTGCCCCGCCCGATGCGAACCATGTTGACGTCCCCGCGGATCACGGCGTTGAACCAGACGCTTGAGTCTTCCGCCAATTCCACGTCCCCGATGACCTGGGCCGAGTCCTCGACGAACGCCGTTGGGTGAATCTTGGGCATCACCCCTTGATACGCGTGGATCATCCTTCGCCTCCGCGCACGGTCTGACGGGTCAGTATATCCCCGCGAGACGTCCGACGGAAGAGAAAGCGCGGCCGAATCGGCAGGATCACTCCCGGGTCGTCACAAGGATCCGGGTCTCCCCGGACTTCCTCAGGATACTGGTGAAGTGGACCGACGCGAGGATCAGGATCGGCGCGGTGGCACCCCGGATCGCGCCCAATCCCGAAATGGGTTCCTCAAATCCCGTGTCGAGCGTGTACACCCGGTACCCCGCGGCTCCCCCGGACACCACGGCCAGCGTTCCCTGAACCTCGTTCTGCGGAACCAGGATCTCATCGACCCCGTCGCCGTCGAGGTCCACCACCAGCGGCATGGGCTCGACCGAATAGAACAGATTCTGCCCAGCCCGATCCTTCCCCTTGAGCACCTCCAGCTGCACATACCCGGCGCCCCCGACCCGCGAAATTGAGTGCCACTTTTCTTTCCCCTCGATCGAGATCACGAGCCGACCCCGCTCGTCCACGTACGCGAGCGCCCGCGAGCCCGCCCCCGCGATGTTCGAGAACGTCGCCCCCGTCACCCGGAAGTCGCGCGGCACCCGCACCGACCCGTCGACAACAAGCCTCCCGTTGCGAAGGACGTAGCGTTCGACGCGCCCATGTGTAAAGAAGTTGTCGGGGTCGAAGCGCTGGCCCCAGAGGGTCCGCTTGACCCCGTCGCCGGTGGCGTCCACGGCGAAGAGGATCTGAGGGAAGTCCTGGACGACGACGGACGGCTTGCCCTCCGTGCTGGTCAGGATGAAGGAACTGAGCCCGACAGTCGGCAGGGGGCTATAGCGGTTCGCGACCACTTCGAGGACCCCGTCCTCGTTCAAATCCGCGAGCTGGACCGAGAGCACCGTCCCGCTCACATGCCCCGCGTACGTCCATTCGAGCTCGAGGGCTCGCTCCACGATCCGGTAGAGGTAAATCTTCTCCCCGTCGGTAGCCACCAGGCGGGAGACTCGGTCCTTCGGCGACACAGCCACGTCCATGGCCAGAACGGGAAAGTCGAGCCGCGCAACCTCGCGGAGGGGCATTGAAATGCTCCCCGCGAAGTCGGACTGCCTTTCTTCTTCGCCGAAGAAGAGGCGAGACAGGAAGGACCGCGAGCCAGGCTGGGTCTGCTGCACCGGAGGATTGGCCTGGGGAGCGGAGGAGAACTGCTCCCGCGAGGCCGTCACCGGGGGCGCCTTGACAGATGACGGTACGAACAGGCCCGTTGCCGCCATCGGCGTCGTCTCGCGCCCAGGGAGGAAAGAGAAGAGGCGGGCCTCGACAAAGGGCTTGACCTCAACCTGCTTGATCCACAGGACCAGCAGGCGGCTGACGCGGTAGCGGCCCGCCGGCTCGGCCAGGCCCTCCCCCTGGAGGACTCGCTCCGGTGGGACTCTCGCTTGGGTCACCGCCGCGGCGAGGGCATCGCCATTGATCACCTGGAAACGGCCGGTCGCGCTCAACTCCTCCGACACCTCGCTAACCACGGCCTCGACAAGGCCCGCGCTCACCCCGGGCGAGCCGAGGGCGGTCACGGTGAGCTTAATCGTCCCCCCTGAGATGCGCGCCCGGTCACCGGAATGAATCCCCGCGCCGCTCGTCACAGTGGCAACCGAATGTGTCTCGGACACCTGGGACACGACAGCGAACCCGAGCTCCTGTTCCACCCGACCCAGAGCCTCCCCCGTCTTGGGATGCCTCAACTCCCGTCCCTGACGAAAAAGGGAGAACTCCATGCCCGCCTGGATACCCTGACGGCGGCCGACACTCAAGGTCACCTCTTTGTCCTTCGCCTCGATGATTTCCGCTATCAGAGAGGGGAAGAACGCGAGGATCTGGTCCACGAGGGAAGCGAACGCGGCCGGCGCCTTCGTCTCTTCGGCGGCACCGGTCGAAACCAGGCCCGCGAGCACGAGCCCCAGGATGAGACCCTTACGGCTGGTCATGGCGAAATGGGGAGTTTGAGTGTACACCAGCTTGGGGAAGACTTCGAACTCTACCTGATCCTAAAGCAAGGCCGGAAGGCGTTCTCCAGGCCTCACGGTCCGAGGTTTAAAAGGGGACGCTCACGCCGAAGCTGATGTATCGGGTCTTCAAGAACTGGCTCGGCGAGGCAGCGTTGCGCGGCCCGGACCCGGCGAAGCGATCCCGGTACGAGACCGTGAGACTGAGGGGAATCGGAAACTTCTTCTCCAGGTACAGCGGAAGCAAGGAATAGGTTCCGCGAACGATAAAAATCTGCTCGGTAGAGTCGGTGTCTTTCTCAAGCGCCTCGGTCGGAAATGTTTTGTGCCCCGTAATCCGATCCTCGAGCTTCCACCCGTACTTGTACAGAGCCGACACGGAGAGGCCCCGCAATACTTCATACGTGCCGCTGAACTCAACCTCGAACCGATCCCCGAGGTCTCTGTCAAGGCGTTCGCGATTTCTCGTTATGGGGTTCGAGGCAGAACCTATTCTCACCGTCGCCTGATCGGGTAGGACCCAATCATACCGGAAGGTGAAGTCGAGGACGAGATCTCCCGGCTGGGAAATGTCCGAGGTTGCCGCCAGAGACTTGCCCTTCCAAAGGTTGCTCAGCACGTAGTCCTGGTGGAGGCGAAGCAACAGGGCGTAGGCGCCCGAGCTCCACGCCACATCAGCCAGATTGTCGGGATCGTCCTGCCGTCCGGTCGGGAACCTCACGCCACCCGACACGGCCAGACGCCAGTCGTCATTCCTGAAGTACTGGTACTTGGCCACCGTCGTGATGTCTCCCAGCCCGTCTGCGGAAAAGGGCCGAACTCTCTTGAAGCCCAACCCACCGACCGTGACGCCCCCGACCTTCAGACCGGGGCCTATAAGTTGCTGGATATCTT
>JACQCL010000160.1 GCA_016201645.1 Candidatus Rokuibacteriota bacterium | reverse complement strand
TCGCCCCGCTACATCCAGCACAGCGCCCGCGTGCTCTTCGTGGTAGGGGCGGCGAACGCGCAGGAGCGCGCGCAGATTCTCGAGGCGATCTTCGACCTCTCCCGCGAGGAAATCGTCAAGCGCGTTCAAGCAAGCGCCCTGAGCAAGATCGCCCTAGGTGCCCACGATTATGTCTATGACATCTTTCCGGGCATCGAAGGAGAGTAGCGATCGGCGGGCTGAACTTCCGGAGCCTCGGCTCCTACACGCGCGCCGACCTCGACAAGATCGCCGCCGCCCCCGACGCCTTCCAGCCGGCGACTACCGCTCCGCCGTGGTCGGGTCAATCACAGACCTGACCTCTGAGATACGATTCGCCGGGAACTCTCCCTGCTGGGCGTGTTCTCGCACCATCTTTTCGTTCGGCGCTATATAGACGCAGTAGACCTTGTCATCGGTCACGTAGCTCTCCAGCCACTGAATTTGTGGACCCAACTGTTTCAGCACTCCGCAGGACTTCTGAGAGATCGCCTGCAGTTCCTTCGGGGAGAGCTTCCCGGCGCCAGGAATCTCACGCTCGATTACGTACTTAGGCATGGTTGGCCTCCTTCGGCCGTTTGGCCTCCAGCGACACGACAAGAGGACCGTCTTAGTCGAAGCGGCTGATGTGCAGATGGACGCCGTGGCTTGAGCGCGGCTCCACGGTCAGCTCTCCCGCCCCGCTCAGCATGGCCGCGCCGGCGTTCCGGAGCCGAGCGCTCACGTCGTCCAGATCCTCGGCAACCACCGAGAGAGCGACCATCCCTTCCAGGCCGCCCACCTCATGGGCGGGAACGAGGAGAAGCGCCCCGCGCCCCACCGCGAGCATCGTCCGTGGGCCGCCATTCATGGACTGCTCGGTCAGGGCGAAGAGGCGCTGGAAGACCCGCGCCGTCTCCTTCGGATCGTGGGAGCCGATGACAACTCGCTTGAGACGCAGCGGTGAAGTCTCGGAATGAGATTCGCTCAACGGAGTGGCCAGCTCGACAAGCACGCCGGCACACGCCCGAGGATGGAGGAAGCCGATGCGTCCCGCCAGGCCGTCCCGCGGGGTCTCGTCGATCAACGCGACCCCGGAAGCCTTCAGGCGACGCAAGCTGGCGTCCACGTCCTCGGTCTCGAAGCAGAGGTGATGGAGTCCCTCGCCGTGCTTCTCCAGGAATCGGGCGACGCCGCTCCCGGCCTGCAGCGGCTCGATGAGCTCGATCTCGCTCTCCCGGGCCCCGAAGAGCGCCGCGCAAACTCCCTGGTCTTTGATCTCCACTTCTCTCAGGAGCGGCAGGCCCAGCGTGTCCCGGTAGAAGCCGTAGGCGCGTGTCAGCTTTTCGACAACAATGCCCACGTGATGGATTTTCCGTACGATGACTGCGAGCGCCACGGCTCCCTACCCTAGCCCACCCCTCGGCGAAATTCAACCCCTTTCATTCCCTCGCCGGGACGCCGACCGCCGCTTCATCGGCGAGGATGACGCAGCGGGGATGCCGTCGGAGCGCCGAAGCGGGCACATCGGGCGTGATCGGCCCATCACGCATTCGAGCGAGCGGCTCCCGCTTGCCGGCCCCGCTGACCAGCACGACGATCTCGCGCGCCTCCAGGATTGTTCCGATCCCGAGGGTGACGGCCCGGTCGGAAACCGGCCCCTGGATCACCGGATCGGTCAGGATGTACTCCACCGTCCCCGGGAGAAGCTGGACCGGGCGGCAGCGCGAGTCGAGGGCGCTCCCCGGCTCGTTGGAGGCGATGTGGGCGTTGGGGCCGAGGCCAAGCATGACGAGATCGAGCCCGCCCGCTCGAGCGATCGTCTCCTCGCACTCGACGCACATCGCGTGGAGGTCGGGCCGATCCACTCTGAAGGGATGCTGACGGGCCGGCGGCACACCCGCCCACGCGAGAAAGTCCTTCCACACCTGCCGCCAGAAATAGCCGTCAGGGGGAGCCGGCGGGCACAGCTCGTCCACGGAGAACACCCTCATGCGCGAGAAGTCGGCTCGACCCGCCCGGTGCTCTTCGGCCAGGAGCCGGTACATCAACCGCGGGGTGCGGCCCGCGGGGACAGCCATGTTCAGGGCGGGATTCGCGCGGACCCGCTCGAGGAAATGATCCGCCGCCCGCCGGGCCAGGGCGGCGGCGTCCCGGCAGACCACCAGCTCCATCAGGCTTCTTTGAAAAGTTTTTGGAATTCGCTCCAGGCCACGGGAGCCAGTTTCGCGAGCGCGGCGTTCTCCTCCACGTGGGCGATGCGCTTCATTCCCACCAGGGCCGTCCCGACGCCGGGCGTGGAGCGGACAAACTGGATGGCGCGCTGGGCGTCAGTGGCGAGGCCCCGAAGGTGCTCGGCCAGGATGGGAGGGAGGTTCCGGGCCAGCTGACCCTGATAGATTGACGCGGAGACCATGACGTAAATCCCGAGCCGGCGCGCTGCTTCGAACAGCGAGACGGTGTCGCCGTCGATGCTCTGGTTGGCGCGGGTGAACGCCTCCGACATGGCCAGATTGTAGGGGAGCTGAACCACCCTGAAGTGGTGCTGTGCACCCGCCACGTTCCGGGCGACTTTTTCGAGCTCGGCGAGCGACAGGTAATCGCCCGCCGTCGCGGGCTGGCGGTATCCGTTCCAGGTGGCGGTGCCGTAGCATCCGATCTTGTCGTCTCTCACCGCGGACTCCAGGAAGTCAAAGACCCGATGAATCCGCTTGAGGAACTCCGGGCGATCCACCTCGCCGAGCTGCGTTTCGGGATTGTGCACGTAGTAGATGTCCAGGGTCTCGAGCCCCAGGTTCCGGCGACTCCGCTCCAGCTGATCGGCGAGGTAGCGCGGGGTCATGCAGTGGCACCCGGCTACCACGTCGTCCGGGCCGATGACGCCTGGGCGGAGATACGTCTCGGTGAAGTACGCTCCGGGGTTCCGCGGCATCGCCCCATCGAAGGGAATAAAGCCGCCCTTGGTGGCCACGACGACCTCCTCCCGCCGGAGCGCGCCCTTGCCGATCAGGGCGGAGAGCGCCTGGCCGATGGCCCGCTCGCTCCGCTGATGGCGGTAGTTGACCGCCGTGTCCACGACGTTGATGCCCAGCTCCAGGGCGCGAATCACCGCGTCCCGATACTGGTCGTCGGTGGCCGTATCCTCGCCCCCGAGATAGGTCCCGATCCCCACCGACGAGAGCCAAGAGCCCCCGAACGAGCGAAAATGCTCGGGCGCGGTCTCCGCTCTCCGGCGGCGGTAGGCATCGGTCCCTTCAGGCGTGGCGCGACCCGGGATCATGGCGTCGTCATCGCGTCAGGGCGCGACGCTGAAGCGGAACGCCCCCTCCGTCACGTGGCCGTCGGCGGAGAGGACCTTCCAGCGGACGAGGTACTGGCCGGACTCGATGGGAGGAACTGGCACAACCAGGTAGTTCGGGGGGAGGTCAGGAGCCGCCACTGGGAGCGGGACGGGGCGACCCGCGGGGCCTATCAGGGTGACGCGGGAGAGCGCCTTCTCGAGACGACTGTTAAAGCGGAGGAAGATCCGCTGAGGGGAAACGGTGACGATCTCATCGGATCGAGGGGAGGACTCCAGAACCAGCGCGTGAGCCGCGGCGAGGCGGGGCATGCCGGCGAGCACGGCGGGAAGGAAGAGCGCTGCTGCAATCAATCCCCTCAGCAGGCCCATGAGGCGTCTCAGCGCCAGTCGT
>JACQCL010000159.1 GCA_016201645.1 Candidatus Rokuibacteriota bacterium | reverse complement strand
TTTTGTCGGCAGCAACGTGCCGTTCGTCAAAAGCACCGCGCAAACCACCGGCGCCACCCCCATCGAAAATATCGAACGGCAGGACATCGGCATCACCCTCAAAGTGAAACCGCAGATCAGCGAGTCCGACTTCGTGAAGCTCAACATCTTCCAGGAAATATCCAGCATCGCCCCCACCCAACTGGATAAAGCAAAGGACATCATTACATTCAAGCGCACGGCAAAAACCGTCGTGGTGGTGCGCGACAAGCAGAACGTCGTCATCGGCGGCTTGATGCAGGAAAACCTCCAGGACGTGGAAAACAAGGTGCCGATTCTCGGCGATATCCCGCTGCTCGGCTGGCTCTTCAAGAAACGTCAAGAGTGATGCCACAGAACCGAGAGCTAGTCGTGTTCATCGCGCCCTCCGTCGTCAAGGGCAGCGCTCCCTACCCGTCCAGCAAGCCGCCGGCGGCCAAGCCCTAGGGGTCATGAGCCTGGCCTTCCGCTTCCTCACCGCGGGCGAATCCCACGGTGAGGCTCTGGTCGCCGTCATCGACGGCGTCCCGGCCGGCCTGTCCCTCGCCGAAGACGACATTAACCGGGACCTGGCCCGCCGCCAGCGGGGGTATGGCCGCGGCGGCCGGATGAAGATCGAGCGGGACCGCGTCCACTTCCTCTCCGGCGTCCGCTGGGGCCAGGCGCTGGGAAGCCCCATCACGCTGACCATTCCCAACCTGGACTGGGAGAACTGGAAGGCCACCATGTCCGTCGCCCCTCCCGAGCCCGGAACCGATGCCAAGGAGGTCACCCGGCCGCGGCCGGGGCACGCCGACCTTGCTGGCGCCATGAAATACGGGCACAAGGACATCCGGAACGTCCTCGAGCGCTCCAGCGCCCGAGAGACCACGGCGCGCGTGGCCGTGGCCGGCGTGGCGAAGAAACTCCTGAGCGAATTCGGCATTGAGATCCTGAGCCACGTGACCGAGATCGGCGGCGTCCGGGTGGGAGAACTGGATCTTCCCTGGGGCGAGATCCGACGCCGGGCCGAAGAGTCCGAGGTCCGCTGCGCCGACCCCGAGGCCGCAGACCGGATGATCGCCGCGATTGACGACGCCAAGGCCAAGGGAGATACGCTGGGCGGCGTCTTCGAGGTCGTCGCGCTCGGCTGTCCCGTGGGACTGGGCTCCTACGTTCAGTGGGACCGACGGCTCGACGGCAGGCTGGCCCAGGCCTTCTGCTCCATCCCGGCCATCAAGGGAGCCGAAATCGGGTTGGGCTTCGAGACCGCCCGCCGCCCAGGCTCTCAGGTCCACGACGAGATCCTCTACGACGCCGACCAAGGGTTCAAGCGGACCACCAATAACGCTGGCGGCCTCGAGGGGGGCGTGACCAACGGCCAGCCCGTGGTGGTCCGGGCCGCCATGAAGCCGTTGTCCACGCTCAGAACCCCGCTCCGCTCGGTTGACGTGGCCACGAAAGAGGCGGTCGAGGCCGTGGTGGAGCGGAGCGACGTCTGCGCCGTCCCCGCAGCCGGCATCGTCGGCGAGGCGATGATGGCCATCACCCTCGCCCAAGCGTTCCTCGAAAAATTCGGCGGCGACAGCCTGGAAGAGATCCGCCGGAACCACGACGCGTATCAAGAGTCCCTGAAGAACTGGTAGCGGCGACCCGGCCCGGGTCCCACGCCCTCCAGATGGAAGAAATCACCGTCAACCTCGGTCCGAGATCCTATCCGATCCTCGTCGGGGCAGGCGCCCTCCGGACGGTCGGCCGGAGGCTCTCCGCCCTCGCCCCCGGGCGGAGGACCGCGGTCGTGAGCGATCGGTCCGTCCTGACCCGGTACGGACCGACCGTGGCCGAGAGCCTCCGAGGCGCCGGCTTTTCGGTGACCGAGATCCTCGTCCCCGAGGGGGAGGCTGCGAAGACGCTGGCGGTGGCCGAGCGCTGCTGGGACGACTGCCTCACGGCCGGCCTCGATCGAACCTCCACGCTCCTGGCGCTCGGGGGTGGAGCGGTGGGAGACCTCGCCGGGTTCGTCGCCGCCACCTACATGCGGGGAATCCCCTTCGTCCAGCTCCCCACGACCCTGCTCGCCCAGGTGGACGCGTCCATCGGCGGGAAGGCCGCCATCGATCACCCCCGCGCCAAAAATCTCATCGGGGCGTTCCACCAACCTCTGATGGTGGTGGTCGATCCGGACGTGCTCTCGACGCTCCCCGACTCCGAGTTCAGGTCGGGGCTGGCCGAGGTGGTCAAGCACGGGATCATCCTCGACGCCGCCTACTTCAGCGACCTGGAGGCCCACGTGGCGGAGATCATCTCGAAGGACCTCCCCACGCTGGAGCGGATCATCGCGGTCTCCTGCCGGCTGAAGGGCCGGATCGTCGAGGCCGACGAGCGGGAAGGCGGGCCTCGGGCGACGCTGAACTACGGTCACACGGTGGGCCACGCCCTGGAGGCGGTGACCTCGTACTCCCGGTGGCTCCACGGCGAAGCGGTCTCCCTCGGGATCGTCGCCGCCGCCCTGATCGCCGAAAGGCTGGGCGTGACCGACGCCGAAACCGTGAGACGGCAGGTGAGCCTGCTTCGGGCCCTCGGACTGCCGGTGAGTTTCTCGGCCCCGGCGCCTCACGTGATTGTTGAGGCGATCAGCCGCGACAAGAAGGCCCGCGACGGGAAGGTCCCGTTCGTGCTGGCCCCGCGGATCGGGGAATTCCGCCTCGTCTTCGACATCCCCGCCGACCTCGTCGCGTCGGTCCTCGCGGAAATGCAGAAAGGTGCCGGTTGACAACCACTGCGCCCGGCACTTATAAAAGAGAGGCCATGGCCGACAGCGCCCCTCGATCCGGCGGGGGAGGCATGGCGGAGGACGCGGCGGCGAGCGCCGTTCGCCGCTATGAGCAGCGCCTGGCCAAAGATCCTGCCTCGCTGGCCTTCGCCGCGCTGGCCGACCTCTACCGCAAGGCCGGACGGACCCGTGAGGCAATTGCCCTGTGTCGCGACGGACTCGAACGGTATCCACACTACACGACGGCTCGATTGATTCTCGCGAAGGCTTACTTGACCGAAGGGAACCGGGAGGACGCCCTGACCGAGTTGAGCCAAGTCGTGGCGCAGAGCCCGGACGACGTTCAGGCTCACCGCTTGCTCGCGGATCTCTACCGGCGGCGGGGCGCCCTCGACCTGGCGGCGAGGCATCTTGACCGGGTCGTGGCCCTGGATCCGGGCGATCGGGAAGCCGCCCGGCTTCGAGATCTCCTGAGGAGCGGCGGCGCCCCCGGCGAGACATCGGGACTTCGCAAGATCCTGGAGGACGACACGTTCATCACCGTCAGTTTCGCCACCATCTGCCTCGAGCAGGGGCTCATGGAGGATGCCGCGGCGATTTTCCTTCGCATTCTCAAGCGAGACCCCGACAATCTATCGGCGCGGGAAGGGCTGGAGGAGGCGCTCGGCGGCAGGAGCCAGCGACGAACGACCCGACCGCAAGGGTCGGGTGCCCGATGAGGTGGCTCGCTAGCGCTCGCGCTTGGCGCGAAGGGGTGAAGAGAGGATCGGAGCGATAGGTGCAGGTTTCCACGAACGATTTCAGGAAAGGAATGAAAATCGAGCTGGACGGAGCCCCTTACTCCATCGTGGACTTCCAGCACGTCAAGCCGGGCAAGGGGGGCGCGTTCGTTCGCACGAAGCTCAAGCACCTCAGGCTCGGCACCGTGATCGACAAGACCTTCAGGGCGGAGGAGAAGGTCCCGCTCGTGAACTTCGAGGAGAAGCGGATGCAGTTCCTGTATCGGGACGACCGCTTCCACTTCATGGACCTGGATACCTACGATCAGATCTCCCTGAGCGAGGAGGAGGTCGGCGAGGCGCGCCAGTTCCTCAAGGAGAACACCGAGGTGGAGGTCCTCTATGTGGACCGTGCGCCCATCGGCATCGAGCTGCCCAATTTCGTTGATCTGCTGGTGGTGAAGACAGACCCGGGAATCCGTGGCGACACCGCCTCCGGGGGCTCGAAGCCCGCCACGCTGGAGACCGGAGCGGTCGTCTCCGTCCCTCTGTTCATCAGCGAAGGAGATCTCCTCCGCATCGACACCCGCACGAGGGCCTACATCTCCCGGGCGGCCGCCGCGGCGGAAACGGGCTAGCGACGTGGCAAAGCCCAAGCGAGAGGAAGGGTTCCCGCTCGCTGAGCTGCGGCAGCTCGCCGAGCTTGCTCAGGCTTTCGGCCTGGCGGAGCTGGAGGTCAGCCGGGGGGAGACCCGCATCCGGATCCGGCGCGAGGTCGCCCGCGCGGAGCTGCCCGTGGCGCCGCTCCTGCCATCCGCCCCGGCGGCTCCGGTCCAGCAACTCCCCCAAGCGGGAGCCGATCTTGTCACGATCGAGGCGCCAATGGTGGGCACCTTTTATAGAGCACCTTCTCCCGGCGCCGATCCGTACGTGAAAGAAGGAGACATCATCAAGGAGGGTCAGGTCCTCTGCATCATCGAAGCCATGAAGCTCATGAACGAGATCGAATCCAAAGTGCACGGTCGGATCGCGAAGATCCTGGTCGAAAACGCTCAACCCGTCGAGTACGGCCAGCCCCTGTTCCTGGTCGAGCCCCGACCTTAACCGGACGGACGCCCCGATGGCCACCTGTCCCAACTGTGGGGCGATTCTCTCCAGCGGCGGTTCCCGCTGCGCCACGTGCTCCCTGCCGGTGATTGGGGGGGAGCGGCGATCGCCCGAGCCATTCCGGTTCTGGCGCCGGAGTATCTTCGGGGTCGCGGACCTCGCCCTCGGCGCCCTCGTCGTGGCGGCCCTGGCGCTCTGGTTGGTCTGGGGGGCGCCGGATTGGACGAAGCTGACCGGACCGACTGACCGGCCGGCTACCCCCCAGACCGAGGACTCCGCATCCCCCAGGGCGAGGCTGCTCCGCCTGCCGGGAGATCGCCCCCACCTCCCGGAGGTCACGATCCTCACCGAGGAGGGGATTCGCCTCTACAGTGCGGGGCAATACCCCGAGGCCTGCCAGCGTTTCACCGACGCCCTCGAGAAGGAGTAGGTCAACCCGACCCTCAGGGAGAACGTAGCGCGCTGCTTTGAAGGCTGGGGCTGGCAGACCCTCCGTTCCGGCAAGCCGGAGGAGGCCGCGCTCCTCTTCCGGCAGGGACTCCGCCAGGATCCAGACGCGGCTCCCCTCTTGACGGGGCTCGGCTTGGCCGCCATCCACGCGGGGCGTCCCGACGAGGCGCTCGCGCCGCTGGAGCGGGCGGTCGCGGGATCGCCCGATCCGGAAACAACGCTGCTCCTCGCCCGGCTCTATGACCAGCGGGACCAGGCCGACCGCGCGGTGCTCCACCTCCGGCGCCTCCTGGAGCGGGACCCTTCCCACGCCAATGCCCGACAACTCCTGGACAAGCTCGAGCGGGAGCGCCGGGTGGAGGCGGGCTATCGCAGGGAGGAGAGCAATCACTTCGTGGTGAAATACCGCGGGCCCCGGGCGCCCGAGAGCCGGCGAGTGCTGATGCAGATCCTGGAAGAAGCGTACGAATCGGTCGGGCGGGAATTCAACTTCTTCCCTCCCGAAAAGCTCACCGTCATCCTCTATCCGGAAGAGCGATTCCGTGAGGTGACCGGCACCCACCACTGGGCGAGCGGGCTCTTCGACGGAAAAATCCGGCTCTCCGTGGGCAGGCTCCAGGGGCGCACCCAAGCCCTCGAGCGGCTCCTGACCCACGAGTACACTCACGTGGTCGTCCACCTGCTCGCCAAAGGCCGCGCTCCTCGCTGGCTCCAGGAGGGACTGGCGCAGCACGCCGAGAAGGTCCCCGATGACCCCGACCTGCACCTTCGCGGGGGGATGACCCTGGCAGGGCTGGAAGCGCTCCTGAGCGACGGGGACCTGGCCAAGGCCCGGATGGGCTACAAGATCTCACTCTGGGTCGTCCGGGACCTGCTCCAGCGGGGCGGGATGGAGCGGATGGGAGAGCTGCTCACACGTCTGGGTCGCGGCGAGCCGGCAAGCAATGCCATCCCGGGTGTGTACGGCCTGCCGCTCGCTGAGCTCGAAGCTCAGTGGCGAGGCGTCCTGGGCGGCTAATGTTCCAGAAGATTCTGATCGCGAACCGGGGGGAAATCGCCCTCCGGATTCTCCGGGCGTGCCGTGAGCTGGGGATCCGGACGGTGATCGCCCATTCCAAGGTGGACGCCCAGTCCCTCCCCGTCCGCCTGGCCGACGAGTCCATCTGTGTCGGCCCCGACGAGGCCCGGTCCAGCTATCTGAACATCCCGAGCATCATCTCCGCAGCGTACATCACCGACAGCGAAGCGATCCATCCGGGATACGGCTTTCTCTCCGAGAACGCCGCGTTCGCGGACATCTGCCGGGCCTGCGGGATCGTGTTCATCGGCCCTTCCCCGGAGGCCATCCGCCTCATGGGGGATAAAGCCCAGGCGCGGGAATTGGCCCGCCAGGCCGGCGTCGCGATCATCCCCGGCAGCGAGGGACCGCTGAAGGACGAGGAGCAGGCTTTGAGTCTGGCCGACGCGATCGGATTTCCGGTGATGCTCAAAGCGGCCAGCGGAGGAGGCGGGCGCGGCATGCGCATCGTCCGAAGCCGGGACGCGCTGCCGCAATCCTTCGCCACCTGCCAGGCCGAGGCCGGGGCCGCCTTCGGCTCCTCCGAGGTGTACCTGGAAAAGTTCCTGGACCAGGCCCGTCACATCGAGGTCCAGGTGCTGGGAGACCGCGCGGGGACCCGGATCCATCTGGGCGAGCGCGACTGCTCCGTGCAGCGCCGGCACCAGAAGCTCCTGGAGGAGTCCCCGGCGCCGGTGCTCGTCTCCGAAACCCGGGCCGGGCTCTATAAGGCGGCGCTGTCCCTGGCGCAGGCCGTCAACTACACGAGCGCGGGCACCGTGGAGTTCCTCGTGGACCGGGAGGGCCACTTCTACTTTATCGAGATGAACACCCGCATCCAGGTCGAGCACCCGGTGACCGAGATGGTGACGGGGATCGACTTGGTCCGGGAGCAGATCCGAATCGGAGCGGGGGAGTCCCTTGGCGGGAAGCAGGAGGCCGTCAGCCTGGTCGGGCATGCCATCGAGTGCCGGATCAATGCGGAGGATCCGGCGACCTTCACGCCCTGCCCCGGGCGCGTCACCGCCTGGGTCCCCCCAGGGGGGCCCGGCGTCCGCGTGGATAGCCACCTTCTGGCCTCGTACACGATCCCCTCCGTGTATGACTCCCTCATCGCGAAGATCATCGTGCACGGACGGGACCGTGAAGAGGCGATCCGCCGAATGCAGCGAGCGCTCGCCGAGACGATCGTCGAGGGGATCAAGACCACGATTCCGTTCCATCAGAGGCTCCTCGCCGACCCGGCGTTCCTCGCGGGCGGCTTCGCCCTCCCGAGGCTCGAGGTCTCGTTATAAATTCCTGAGGGGGGTCCCCACCCCCCTCAGTTCTCCCCCCGGCGGAACAAAGCAGAGTCGGAACGCACGCTATAATCCGTCAAGAGACATGAAACCAACAACCCCGCTGGACATTGATCTGTACGTGATCCTCGACCGGACGGCAAGTCGCGGGCGCGATTTGCGCGAGGTCCTCGACGGAGTGATCCGAGGTGGCGGCCGGATCGTCCAGTTCCGCGAGAAGGAATGGCCCTCCCGCCGGTGCCTCCCGCTGCTCGAGGACTTGAGGGGACGGGCCAAGAGCGCTGGAATCCGCTTCGTGGTCAACGACCGACTGGACTTGGCCCTGGCCGCCGAGGCGGATGGCTTGCACATCGGGCAGGACGACGTGCCGGCGCCGGTGGCGCGCAAGCTCCTCCCGCCCTCGATGTTCCTCGGGGTCTCTACCCACAGCTTGGAGCAGGCCAGGAAGGCCGAGGAGGACGGGGCCGATTACGTTGCTGTGGGTTCAATCTTCCCTACCGAGACCAAGCCCCAGTTCCAGCTGGTCGGCCTCGACCTGGTGCGCGCGGCGCGCCAGGCGGTCAGGGCCCCCCTCGTCGCGATCGGCGGGATCACCCCCGACAATGCCGCGGAGGTGATCCGCGCCGGGGCGGACGGCGTGGCCGTCATCTCCGCGGTCTGCGGAGCCCCCGACCCGGCCCAGGCGACCCGCCTCTTCCTGGAGCGAATCCGCGCGGAAAAAGCGGCGCAAAAGGGCGCCCACACCCCCTTGACAGCGCGGCACAAGCGGCTATAATCGGGGCCCGGACAGAACGCTACATCCTGATCTCATCCCTTGATTGACACCCAACCAAGAGGAGGGAGTCGATGAAACCCTGGGGCACCCGATCCCTACTGGCAACCCTCGCCGCCCTCGCCTTGCTGCTCTCCGGCACCGCGCTGACCGACGCTCAGTCGAAGGGAACGATCAAGATCGCCACCCAGAGCCCGCTCTCAGGCGGCCAGGCAGAGGTCGGGGAAGGGCTCAAGCTCGGCACCCA